>JAOUNK010000156.1 GCA_029881015.1 Gammaproteobacteria bacterium
GGCCTTGATAAAGGTGCCGCGCGACTTCGACATCTTTTGCCCGTTCACGGTCAGGAAGCCATGAGCATACACGCTGGTCGGCGTCCGAAAGCCCGCGCCCTTGAGTACCGCGGGCCAGAACAGCGTGTGGAAATACATGATGTCCTTGCCGATGAAGTGATACACCTCAGCGTCACTTTCTGTTCCCCAGTAGTCGTCGAACTCGAGGCCCTTTGTGCGGTCGCACAGGTGCTTGAAGCTCGCCATGTAACCGACGGGTGCGTCGAGCCAGACATAGAAGTACTTGTCCTGCGTGCCCGGGATGCGGAAGCCGAAATAAGGGGCGTCGCGCGAGATGTCCCAGTCCTGCAGGCCGGCCTCAAACCACTCATCGAGCTTGGCGACAACGTTCCTGTCCAGTTTCGCGACCCTCATCCATTCACGCAGCCGGTCTTCGTACTCGCTGAGTCTGAAGAAATAGTGCTCGGACTCGCGCTTGACCGGTGCCGTGCCGGAAAGCACCGATACCGGGTCGATCAGGTCTTCGGGCGCATAGGTTGCCCCGCACACCTCGCAGGCATCGCCATACTGGTCCTCGCTCTTGCAGCGCGGACACGTACCCTTGACGAAACGGTCCGGCAGGAACATGCCTTCTTTCTCGTCGTAGGACTGTTCAATCGTCCGTGTATAGATATCGCCACTCTCGCGCAGCGCGGCATACATGCGGCCGACGATCTCCTCGTTTTCGGGAGAATGCGTCGTGTGGAAGTTGTCGAATTCGACGCCGAAATCCGCGAAGTCCCGGATGAACTCGGCTGAATACCCGGCCGTAAGCTCTTCCGGCGTAATGCCGAGTTCCCGAGCCTTGAGCATGATGGGTGTGCCATGTGCGTCGGCGGCGCACACGTAAATACAGTCGTGACCGCGGAGCTTCTGGAAGCGCACCCAGATATCCGTCTGGATATATTCGACGAGATGGCCCATATGGGGCGAGCCGTTGACATACGGCAGTGCGCTCGTAACGAGAATTTTTCGTGGACTGTCTGACATGGGGCGCGATTATGCCAGTATTTGCGCCGGTTGGCTCCTAGGAGTCCATGTCCCTGACTTTCTCGAACATGTGTTTGTTGTTGGCCTGCAGGTAGGCCTCGTAGCCGGAAACCCAGCCTTTTTCGACAAGCTGCATCAGCGCTTTGTCCATCGCCTGCATGCCGGCTGCACCGCCACTCTGGATGGCCGTTTCGAGCTGGTCCAGCTTGCCCTGGCGGATGAGGTTGGCGACCGCCGACGTATTGATCATGATTTCGAGTGCCGCCGCGCGACCCGGACGGTGGATCGTAGGCAACAGTTGCTGGGATATGACGCCCCGCAACGAGGTCGAGATCATCGTGCGAATGTGCGACTGCTTGTCGGCCGGGAACGAATTGATGATGCGATCGACGGTCTGGGCCGCGCCGTTGGTGTGCAATGTGCCCATAACCAGGATACCCATCTCGGCCGCCGTGACGGCAATGCTGATCGTCTCGAGATCGCGCATCTCGCCGACGAGGATGACGTCCGGATCCTCACGCAGGGCCGAGTGCAGCGCTTCGGCGAAGTTTGGGCTGTGGACGCCGACCTCGCGCTGGCTGATCAGGCAGCCTTTCGCCTTGTGGACGAACTCGATCGGGTCCTCGATCGTGAGGATATGACCCTTCATGCGACGGTTCATTGCGTCGATCATCGCCGCAAGCGTCGTGGACTTGCCCGAGCCGGTCTTGCCGGTCACGAGAATCATGCCAGACGTGTATTTGCAGAGCTGGTGCACGACCTTGGGCATGTCCAGTTCTTCCAGTGACATGGCCGAAGAAGGAATTGCCCTGAAGATCGCGCCGATGCCGTTGAGGTGCCGGAATGCGTTTACGCGAAAGCGCGAAACGCCCGGGATTTCGTAAGCGAAGTCCGCCGCGTCCTGCCGCTCGAAGGTCTTTTGCGCTGCGCCGTCCATGATTTCGAAGACGGCATCATTGACGAACTCCAGGGTCAGGGATTCGTTCATGAGGTTCTTCAGTCCGCCATGCACGCGTATGCGCGGTGGATCGCCGGACAGGAAGTGCAGGTCCGAGGCGCTCTGCTGCAACGCGGCCTGCAGGAACTTGTCCATCTTCTTCATGGCGATACCTTCGAACCGTCGCCGATGTCGATGGTCGGGAACATGTCGGTATCGGTCACGAAGCGCTGGAATTTCTTCTTGTCGTTCGCGAAGCGGATCGCATCGTCGGGATCGACTTCCTTGGCGCTGATCGCATCGAGCAGGGCCTGGTCCATCACCTGCATGCCGAGTTCCTTGCCGGTCTGCAGTTGTGACGCAATCTGGTGGGTCTGGTCGGACGAGATCAGCTTGGCGATGGCGCGATTGTTGACCAGGATTTCCAGGACCGCCCGACGACCCCGCCCATCGGGCGTTTTCACCAGCACCTGGGTCACGACGGCCTTGAGGCTCATCGCGAGAAAACCCTTGGTCTGCTCGCGCAGTTCGCCAGGGAGGGCATCGATAATACGGTCGATGGTCTTGACGGCACCGGTCGTGTGCAGCGTACCAAGTACGAGGTGGCCGGTTTCGGCGGCCGTCATGGCCATCGATATGGTCTCGGCATCGCGCAGCTCGCCAACGAGAATGACGTCGGGATCTTCACGCATGGCCGAGCGCACACCATCGGCAAAGCTCACGACATGCGTGCCGACTTCGCGCTGGATGACCTGGCTCTGTTTGCTCGGGTGAACAAACTCGATAGGGTCTTCGAGGCTGATGATGTTGAGGTTCCGGGTCTTGTTCAGGTGGTCGATCATCGCGGCCAGGGTCGTCGACTTACCGGTGCCCGTACTGCCGGTGACCAGCACCATGCCCTGGTGGTAATCGCAGAAGTCCTTGAGTACAGGCGGGACGTTGAGCTGATCGAGCGTGGGCACATCAGGGGGGATATACCTGAACACGGCGCCCATTCCGGTTGCCTTGCGGAACACATTCACACGGAAGCGTCCGCTTTCTTCGCCAACGTAGGAGAAGTCCAGATCGTGCCCTTCGAAGAGCCGCTCCTTCTGCTTGTTGGTCAGGATCTCATGCAGGTAGGACTCGAGTTCCGTATCGGTGAGTTCGCGGAACTTGATGGGCATCAGGTCGCCGTTCATGCGCAGCATCGGGGGCACGCCGACGGCCAGGTGGACGTCGGAACAGCCCTGGGCGAGGCCTAACTTGAGGAATGCGTCTATGCGTGCCATATGCGGCTCAGAGTTTAACGGTATCTAACGCGTCTGTAAGCTCTTCCATCGACTGGTAGCGTTTCGTTTTGTCGACAGACATGGCTTTGACGATGACGGCAGCGAAATCGTCCGGCAGCTCGGGATTGATCTCCTGGCAGTCCTTCGCCTTGCCCTGGACATGCTGGTACATGACCGACATGTGATCGCCACGACTGTATGGCGGTATACCGGTACACATTTCATACATGATGACACCGACGCTGTAGACATCGGCGGTCTCGTCGACTTTCTTGCCGAGAATCTGCTCCGGCGCCATGTATTTCGGCGAGCCGATGACGTAACCGGTCTTGGTCAGTTGCGTATCGCCGCTACTGGCCGCCGCTGCCACGCCGAAGTCCACGATCTTCAGCAGTCCCTCGTCATTGACGAGGATGTTCGCGGGTTTGAGATCGCGATGGATCACACCGGCCTGGTGGGCCACGGCCATGCCCGTTGCCATATCCCGGGAGTAGCGCAGCGCTTTTTCCAGTGGCATCGGCTTGTTGTCCGGCATTTCGCCGGACAAGGTGTGCGACGGGAAGTATTCCATCGAGATCGCGTAGCAACCCTGCAAGTGCAGGAAGTCGTAAATACGGATGACGTTGCGGTGTGTAATCTTGCGCGAGTAGCGCAGCTCATGAACGAAACGCTTCATCATCTCTTCGTCAGAAGACACGTTCGGGTTCAGGAACTTGAGAATGAGTTGTTCGTCGACGACCTCGTCTTCCATGAGCAGCACGGTACCGAACGCACCCTTGCCGATTTTCTCGATGTACTTGTAGCGGCCTTCGATAATATCGCCAGGGTTGAGCTTGGAGATATCGAGGATCGGGTGAGAGACCGCGGCCGCTGCGGCCGGTGTGGCCGGGACGATGTCGCCATCGGCATCCGCCTGTGCAACGGCGCTTTCTTCCTTGGCCTGCTGCAACAGCTTTTCGAGATCCTCGTTATCGACGAGCATCGTCTTGGTGTTTTCCGCGATCTTCCTGGCGCGGGCATTCTGCTCCATGACCGTGGGCGAGAATCGGTCATCGAGGTCCTTGAGTGCCTTGTCGGCGGCATTGATGATCGTGAGATCCTCGGACTGCTTGATCTTCTTCAACAGGACGCGAACGGTCTCGGCCTGCGAGTCGTTGGTCAGGTGCGAGATCGCCTTGATGGCCTCCAGCTGCACTTCCCGCTCCGGGCGCTGCAGCATCGGCAGGATCTTGGTGATGTGCTTGTACGATCCGAGCTTGCCGAGCGCCCGGATCAGCACGGTATCGGTCTTGGGGTCTTGCCCGAGCATGCCCTCGAGTTTCGGCAGTGACTTGGTGCTGCCGATCTTCGATAGCGCATCGATCGCGCGCTCACGCACCCACCAGTCGGCATCGTCGGTGGCCTTGATCAGGTGATCTTCCGCACGGTCGCTCTTGGTCGCATTCAGGATCTCGATCGCGGTACGACGAATTTCCTCGTCCTCGGAGCCGATGAGGCTCACGACAGAATCGACAACCCGGGGGCCGCCAATCTCCGCCAGCGCGTCGCCGGCCCGTGAGCGTACCCACCAGTCGTCGTCCTTGATCGCATTGAGCAGATCCTTGACCGACGACTCGTCACCGATTTCATTCAACACTTCGACGGCGGCACGGCGTGCATATTCGGATTCGTCTTTGAGCGCGTTGACGAGGTGCTTGACCGTATCGGGGTGCTTGGCCTTGATAAGCACGTCAACCGCTTTGCCCTGCACATCGAGGTCGGGATCGGTCAGTACTTCGGCGACTTTCGCGACATTGATCTTGCCGCCGCGCGAACTCAGCGCGCCCAGCGCGGCACCGCGAACCATCTTGTTCGGGTCCTTGAGCTGCATTTCCAGCGCCTGGTTGATCTCCGGCTTGTCGAATTTGGCGAGTACCTGCATGAGGTGGATCTTGATCACCGGGTCTTTGCCGCCCATGCGGGCGATCAGGTCGCCGACCATTTCCGGCTTGATCGTGTCCTGGATGATTCTGAAGATGGCGGCCGTTTCCTTGGGCTCGCAGTCGTACGCGCGTTGCAGGAGTTCGTGCACGGAAAGGTCTTGCTTGTGAACCCTCAGGATTTCGATGAGGGCCGCTTTCGAAACTTCTTCGTCCTCGAAGAATTCAAGCAGGCTGTTCGCGTTGTAGTCGGTACTGCTGGACAGGGCCCAGGCCGTGCCGGAGACAACGCGTTCATTGCCGTCGGCCAGGCCCTCACGGAACATGTCGAGGTTCTTGTCGTTGACGAGCGAGCCCAGGATGTCGACCAGCACCATCGTGTGGGACTTGTCGGACAGGGCGAGGGCATCAATGATCTTGGGCACCGCCTTGTTGCCGGCCTTCTTGAGCTTGTCGACGAGTTTTTGCGCATTCTCGGATGCCGGGTCGGGCTCGGCGATGAGCTGCGACAGCACCTGGTCAGCACGGAAAGACGCGAGGAAATTCATCGCCGCATCCCTGCGCCGGCTACAATTGCCAGTGATTTAAATGTTATCGCCAATCTCGGTTTCGCTCTTGCCCTAAGCGTCGACGCGGCATTATGCCACATAGAACGGCGCACATTGCCCGCCAGCGCTGGCTTTGAGCAGATTCCGGCCAGTACAATGTGCCCCCGATTCGCCGGCCGAAGCCGGTACCTCGTGAGGAAATTTTACCTAATGCAGACGTGCGAAGTGTGACGGTGTCAACAAATTCAGAAGCCAGCAAGTTATTAGATTCTATCGAATTATCGCTCGTCGGGCGGCCTCTCGGCGAGATCGCGCGTAACCGCGATCTCGCCGTCAAAAAGGGCGTGCTCAGCGCGACGATCGAACTCGGATTTCCATGTGAGAGTGCGCATGCGGCCATCCGGCAGGAGATTTCCGACGCGATTAGCGCCAGGTCGGACCTGACCCCGGGTGAAATCCGGCTGACGACGCGCATCGCGCGGCACGGAGTGCAACGCAATCTCAAGCCCATCGAGGGTGTGAAGAACGTGATTGCCGTCGCTTCCGGCAAGGGTGGGGTCGGCAAGTCCACCGTCGCGGCAAACCTGGCCCTGGCCCTGTCCGCGGAGGGCGCCTCCGTCGGCGTTCTCGATGCGGATATTTACGGGCCAAGCCAGCCGCAGATGCTCGGTACGGTCGGCCGGGTGCCGGACAGCAGGGACGGCAAGACCATGATGCCGCTGCGCGCTCATGGCCTGCAGCTCATGTCGATGGGCGCACTCATCGAAGCGGACCAGCCCATGGTCTGGCGCGGGCCGATGGTGACATCGGCGCTGAGCCAGCTCGCGACGCAGACGAACTGGGAAAATCTCGACTACCTGATCGTCGACATGCCACCCGGCACCGGCGACATTCAGCTCACGCTGTCGCAACAGATACCGGTTGCGGGCTCGGTCATCGTGACGACGCCGCAGAACATCGCGACGCTGGACGCGCGCAAGGGCCTGGCCATGTTCCGCAAGGTAGCCATCCCCGTTCTCGGCGTGATCGAGAACATGGCGACGCACATCTGTTCGAATTGCGGTCACGAGGACGCCATTTTCGGTGCCGGCGGTGCCGACAAGATCGTCGAGGACTTCGACGTGCCGTTGCTCGGGCGCCTGCCGCTCGACGGGCGTATTCGTGAACAGACGGACTCGGGCCGGCCGACGGTCGTGGCTGAGCCCGACTCGGCAATCGCGGCGTCCTACCGGCAGGCCGCCTGGAACGTGGGCGCTGCCCTGGCCGCCGAGCGGGTGGACCACAGTGCCAAGTTCGGCAACATCGTCGTAGAGAAAGCCACGTGAGCATCAAGTCAGATACCTGGATTCGGCGCATGGCCGAGCAGCACGGCATGATCGAACCGTTCGAGCCCGGCCAGGTGCGTGAGAATGAAAAGGGGCGCATCGTCAGCTACGGAACGTCGAGCTACGGCTACGATGTGCGCTGCGCCGATGAGTTCAAGATTTTCACGAACATCAACTCGGCCATCGTCGACCCGAAAGCCTTCGACGCGACGAGCTTCGTCGATCTCAAGAGCGACGTCTGCGTCATCCCGCCCAACTCGTTCGCGCTGGCGCGCACGGTCGAGTTCTTCCGCATCCCGAGAACGGTGCTCACAATTTGCCTGGGCAAGTCGACCTACGCGCGCTGCGGCATCATCGTCAATGTCACGCCGCTCGAGCCCGAGTGGGAAGGGCATGTCACGCTGGAGTTCTCGAACACGACACCGCTGCCCGCGAAGATCTACGCGAACGAGGGCGTTGCACAGATGCTGTTCCTGGAATCCGACGAGCCCTGCGAGACCTCTTACAAGGATCGCGGCGGCAAGTACCAGGGCCAGACGGGCGTCACGTTGCCGAAAGCCTAGTACAGTGTCGCTCTGGAAGAAAAACGATACTGAACAGAGATTTACCGGATAAATCTCAC
>JAOUNK010000158.1 GCA_029881015.1 Gammaproteobacteria bacterium
GTCCGTACGCGATGTACCGCCAGTGGGTTCAGCCCGTAGGAAGCCCCAAAAGATACTTCAGACAGTGTTCGACGATGTAGCGGCGAATCGCTGGTGATGACTATCTCTGCCAGATACTGGCCACCTCCACCCAACGGCTTTTGCGAATCGATCGTTTCCACGTTATCCGCCATTTCATGAAGCGCAGCTCCAATCAAACGCTCGAAATGCTTTAGGTTGTCGGGTGTATCCCTGACCAGCAGACGGTCGCCTGGCTGCAGTGTCGCCGAGGGAAGCTTGGCCACGAGGAGCGATCTCCCTCGCCGAATCTGCTCCACACGCATCTTGTGGTCTGTTCGTTCCAGAACCTCCCAGAGAGACTTTCCAGCCGCAAACCCATCCGCCCGAACGGTCAGTTGCGCATCGAACAGACGAGGTCGAGTGCCTGTCATCGGCATACTCCGATCCGGCAAAAGTCGTGGCACGAACAACCAGACAAAAATGAGACCGACACCACCCACCAGTAACGCAGGAATTGTAATGTCGAACATGCCAATATCCGCCACCCCTAAGTCCCTGGTGATACCTACCACGAGCAGATTGGTCGAAGTGCCGATCGTGGTGGACATTCCGCCAATAATCGTCGCCATGCCCATCGGCATCATGAATCCCGACGCGGGCAGTTTCGTACGTATCGCGATACCCACAAGAATAGGAATCATCAGGACAACGATCGGTGTATCGTTGACAAACGCACTCAATGCAAACACGGCGAGCAGCATCACGAGTAGAGCCGCCTGCGGTCGTCTCAGCCACAGATTTCCTACGAGTCGGGCCACGGGCTGCAAAGCACCGGTTGCCTCCAACGCTTTGCCGATGACGATCAGTGAACAGATCGTAATCAGAGCTTCATTGCCAAATCCGAGCAAGAACTGCGCCGGGGTGACAAGCACACCGTCGTCTTCGTAGGGAAACAGGTGAAAGCCGGCTATCAGTACGATAATTACGGCGAGACTCGATGATTCGAGCGGTACTCTGTCGCGCGTAAACAGGTACAGCGCCACGATAATGAGAATTACGACGGCGATGCCATGTGTATCAGGTGAAAGAGTCTGCATACCTGTGCCGCCAGGAACGAGTCAGTCCAAATGGCAACGATTACGCGGGCTCTCACGCCAAGCGTTGGTACCCCGCTAACGCGACCAGTACCCGTATACGTTATCACAACGTTATCGGTATTCGCGCGGGACCCTTTAGCGCATCGTGGTACCGCTGAACGGAAATCGGGCACTTCTGAGGAGCACATGGAGGAAGGCGTGCAAACACGGCTGGCCTGGAGCATGAACACCAGCAGGGTGGCTTGTTGCGCGGCATTTGACCGTGCGTTAGCTCAAATGGGGAAGAACCGCACTCGCGAGGCTCAGGAGGAAAAAGAAACCGCACATGTCGGTCGCCGTGGTCAATAACGGTCCCGATGCAACGGCCGGGTCGAGTTTGAACTTACGCAGAAGTAACGGCACGGTGCCACCAATTGAAACCGCAACGACAGTATTCGCTGCCAGCGCGCCGCCGACCACCAGGCCGAGAACGGGATTGCCTTTCCAGGCCCAGGCGGCAAGTCCAAGCAATATGCCCAGCGCCGCTCCGTTGATCATTCCCACAATCGCTTCTTTGCGCCAGACACGCAGGAAGTCTTCCGGCACTGCCGCGCCAAGCGTCAGCTCTCGCATACTCACGGCGACCGCCTGGTTCCCCGAACACCCGCTCATGTCGGAAACTATGGGCAGGAACACGGCCAATGCAATTACCGCTGTCAACGTATCTTCGTACGCGGCAATGATACTTGCCGCCAGGATGTTCAGGCCGATATTGATGCTAAGCCAGGCAAGACGGCGACGCGAGCGAACGAGCACCGGCATGCTGCGAAGCTCGTCGCCGCCGATGATACCGGCGGCCTTCATGTTGTCGGCTTCAGCCCGTTCGGCCAGCGCCTCCAGAAACGAACGCCGGCGCACGATCCCGAGCAGCATGCCCTTCTTGTTTACGACCGGCACTGCCGCAATGTCGTGTTCGTCGAAAAACTCTTCGAGATCGTCGAGAGTGGCGTCAGGACTCACAGTGAGTGCCGGCCTGGCGATACTGCCGATCGTCTGGCTCTTGTCGGCGAATACGAGGTCACGCAGGCGAACGACGCCAAGCAGCTTTCTCTTTTTGACGACGACATAGATGTAGTGGACGGTGAGGAACTCGTAACTCTTTCCTTCCTCCGTCAGGTCTTCGACAGCGTCGCGCACCAACTGACCCTTTGGGTAGACGGCGAATTCAGTCATCATCAGTCCGCCGGCCTGCTCCGGCGGGTAGCTGATCAGGTCGCGGACTTCGTCGGCTTCCTCTTCATCGAGTTCCGCGAGGATCGCTTCAGCGTTTTCAGCATTGAGTTCCGCGAGAACGTCGACGCGATGGTCACTGGCCATTTCCACGACGATCGGCGCAGCGTCTCCCGCAGGCATCTCCTCAATCAGGTCGGCAACGTGCGAGTCAGGCAAGTCTTCGACCAGCGAGGCCGCATTGGCCGGATCCAGAGTCGAGAGCAATGCGCGTTGGTCGTCCGGAGCGAGCATGAACATCGCATGCAGCAGTTCGGCGGGTTCCAGGCTGTCCATATAGGACTGGATATCGCTAACTAAATCGCCCCGCTCGAGCATTGCGCGAATTTCGATCCACGGCTTGTTCCTGGTTTCTACCATCTTCTAGCCCCTGCAAGATCTAACGAAGCATTTATCTCTCTGCGCGACCAAGTTGCGACTAATTCTGGCCATCGTCAATACATTTCAGAATGCGAGGAATCACGAGCCGACTGGTGTTCCACTGAACCCGGCATCGCTGACCGTGGATAAAAGCGTTTGTATGTTTTCTTGGGCCGTTCCGTCACGTCGCTTCCGTCGGAGCCGCGATGCGACAACCGCAGCGGCCGGACTGCGGGATGGTTCCCGCATTTCCAGCTCAGGCCGCCGAATCCAACGGTGGCTAGAGCCCGGCAAAACTATCTTGAGGAACGGGCATAGGTTCTCGCAACCAGAGCGCCGCGATCCCCTCATCGTCGCCGGTCATCTCCCAGTGGAGGAGCGACAGCGGCAGGCGGCCGGACTGCATGAGCTCGTCATGAAAGGCCTTGAGATCGAAGTCGTCACCGAGTTGTCGCTGGCGGGCCGCGAGCAAGGCCTGCATCTGGATCATCCCGGTCGTGTACCCCAGCCCGTATCCGGGCGGCCGGCGCAGGTAGATTTCTGCATCGACGCGCGCGACATCCCGGTCGAGGTAAGGGACGTGCTCGATCCAGAAGTCGGCAACCTCGTTCGCGGTCATGCTGTTGAGCTGCAGCCAGGCGTCCGCGGACATGCGCGCGGCACGGAAAATGCCAAACAGGTAGATCAACTCTCGAACCCGCGGCTGCTCATCGAGCAGCCCCGCATACATCATGGCCTCCTCGAGGTAGACACCCCAACCCTCGACACGGGCATCGTCGGTCAACCTGCCGCGCACGGGATCCGGATTATTGCGTTCCACGACCGCGTCGAAGCGGTGCCCCGGGATCACCGCATGCAGATGATCCGGCGTTGGATTTCTGTATTGAATCTGCTCCCAGAAATTCGGCCCGCCGTCGCGGGCTATCCACGGCACATTTGTCGACAGCTTGCCGATGTACTCCGGGATCGTAATGATCTCCTCATCGACCAGGAACGTGCGGATCAGGCGATCGGTCGTGTCGATGCGCTCCTGGTAGTCCGCGCCGGTTTTCGGCAGTGTAAGCTCGGGCAGGTCACGATTGTTGTGGCGCTCGAGCGCATACTGCGCCCACAACCGATCCAGCTCGCGGCGCCCGAGTGTGACGATCTCGTCGCTCGTGTACGGCATGAGCTTGACGTGCTTCAGGTACCAGTCGAATGCCGCCTTGCCCACGCCGGCTCTGGCACGCATTTCCGGCCGGTTGGCGCGCAGCCAGTCCCGAAAGGACTCGACCGCGGACTGTGCCAGCGTGATGTGCTCGACAAGTTCCGGTTGCTGTTGCCCGGCGCGCGCGAGCAAGTCGTCGTACCAGCCGACCACACCCTGCGGAGGCGAAGCGCGGTAGGGGTAGCCATGGCCGACACCATCGGCGTTCGAGAGGTTGAAAAGGGCCAGGTCCGCATAATCGGCAGCGACATCCGTGAGGTTTGCTTTGCCCTGCGCCACGAGGCCCGGAATCGCCTCGAGCTGGCGCTCGAGCTCCGCGAGGGCGGCACCCTCCACGGGAAGGTCTGTAAACGTCAGTCGTAACATGCGATCGACGTAGAAACCGGGATCGCGCGACCAGGGCCGCGAGACACGTAATGTGAATTCTTCCTGGTCGAGGCTGGCGCGTACGGCGAGAAACTCGACCTGCCTGCCCGTCGCCCACGTGTGTACCGCAAATCGGTTCAGGCGCTCCTGGAAATTACGCAGCTGCGTGAGTCGCGATGCCATCGCCTCGGCACCGAAGTCCGGGTAGACATCCGTTTCCAGGCCCGCGACGTCCGTCAGGGACCGGGTCTTAGTGGCGGCTGCGGGATCGCGCCAGTGCAGGAACGAATCCCAGAGCTCGACGAATTCGTCATAGTCCAACTCGCCCTGCGGCATTCCTGCATAGTGGACAGGATCGGCCGCTCGCACCGTACCGAACAGACAGAGAAGAAAGGCCGGAAGAACCAATGCTGTGAGGACTGTATTGCGGATATTCACACGTGGATCTCCTGGCGGGCCTGTTTTCGGATATTCTACGTGCGACAGAAACGGCGTGTCGAACAGACACCGTTGTATCAGGAGTAACCGATGATCAGGAGACTTTTCTTGCCCATACTGGGTTGTGCAGTCGTTGCCGGGGCATCTGTTGCGGCGCACCATGAGACGGTCAAACCGGCCAAGATCAGCAAGGCCGATGTGGCCGGCGCTATCTTCGAGCGGCCGGACATGATCGAGACGAGCCATGAAAACGGCAACGTTACGCTGGACGTCACCTCCCTGCTCTCAAGCGACAGGAAATTCGCGTCCGGCATGTACCGCTCGGGAAAGGTTCGCTTCGAGATCGACGAACCCTACGGCGTTGACGAGTTCATGTATTTCCTCGAGGGCAGCGTGACACTGACCTCGGCAGACGGCAGTGCGCAGGTCATCAATGCGGGAGAAGCTGTGACGATCCCCAGGGAGTGGACCGGCGTGTGGGAAACCGAGGGTTATACCAAGATCTGGGTCATCTACTCCGAGGACGGTTCCGCGCTGGAATAAGGCATGCCACTCGTCGAACACTCAGAACTGCCGGCTTTCGCGCAATTGCGCGCCCAGGGGCATGACATCCTTTCGCTCGAGCTTGCCGAGCACCAGGATATCCGCGAGCTGCACATCGGCTTTCTCAACATGATGCCCGATGCCGCCCTGCAGGCAACCGAGCGCCAGTTCATTCGCCTCGTCGGTGGCTGCAACCGGATCGCGCAGTTTTTCGTCTACCCGTTTTCCCTGCCGGGCTTGCCGCGCAGCCAGGAGACGCTCGACTACGTTGACAGGTACTACTCCCGCTTCGAAACCCTGCGAGAGGAAGGCCTAGATGCGTTGATCATTACCGGCGCCAACGTCGCCAACCCCGCCCTGGAACAGGAACCGTTCTGGGACCCGCTAATCGAAGTCGTCAACTGGGCACAGGACAACGTTGTGTCCATTCTGTGCTCCTGCCTCGCCACGCATGCGCTGCTCAAGCATCTGCACGGTATTGACCGCCAGCCACTGCCCGCCAAGCGCTGGGGCGTGTACAGCCATCGCGTAAGTGCGCCCATGCATCCGTTGCTTCGCGAGATCAACACGCGCTTCGATATCCCTCATTCCCGCTACAACGATATTTCGCGGGAGCAACTCGAAGCGGCCGGACTGCCGGTTCTCGTGGACAGCCGCGAAGGCGGCGTGCACCTCGCGGCCAGCCCGGATCAGTTTCGCGTAATCTACATGCAGGGCCATCCCGAGTACGACGTGGCAAGCCTGCTCAAGGAATTCCGGCGTGAGCTGAAACGCTTTGCGAGCGGGGAGCGCGCGACCGCGCCACCCTTTCCCGAACACTATTTCGGCGACGAGGCGCAGAAATTCGCTGCGGCTCACCTGGAGCGCGCCCGACAGGCGCGCGCGGCAGGCACCGCGTACGAAGATACGCTCGAACAGGATGTCGCAGGACTCCTCGACAACACGTGGGGTGACACGGCGAAGGCCGTCATCAACAACTGGCTTGGTCTTGTCTATCGCGTGACCAACATCGACCGCAAACTGCAATTCATGCCCGGCATCGATGCCGGCGACCCGCTCGGCCTCAAGGAGAAATAATGAAAGACCAGACGCTCGCCATTCACGCCGGATTCAAATCCGATAGCGCTACCAAGGCGGTTTCGGTACCGATCTACCAGACCGTGGCCTACGAGTTCGACGATGCCCAGCACGGTGCCGACCTGTTCAATCTCGAGGTCGAGGGCAACATCTACACGCGCATCATGAATCCCACGACGGCCGTACTCGAACAGCGCTGTGCCGCACTCGAAGAAGGAATCGCCGGGCTGGGCCTGAGCGCGGGCAGTGCCGCGGTCAATTACTCGATTCTCAATATCGCCGAACAGGGCAACAACATCGTCTCCGTGCCATTGCTCTATGGCGGTACGTACACCTTGTTCAAGCACATGCTGCCCCGGCAGGGCATCGAGGTCCGCTTCGCCGCAGACGACAGCCCGGAAAGCATGGCGAAGCACATTGACGCCAAGACCACTGCGGTCTTCTGCGAGTCCATCGGCAACCCCGCCGGCAACGTCGTCGACATTGAGGCGCTTGCCGATATGGCCCATGAGCATGGCGTACCACTGATCGTCGACAACACGGTGGCGACGCCGGCGCTGATCAAGCCGCTGGCCTGGGGTGCCGACGTCATCGTCAACTCGCTGACCAAGTACATCGGCGGTCACGGCAACTCACTGGGCGGCGTCATTGTCGACGGTGGCGAGTTCCCCTGGACCGACCACCCCGAGAAGTTCCATATGCTGAACAAGCCCGAAGCGTCGTATCACGGCGTGGTATACACGGAGGCGCTTGGCGCCGCCGCCTATATCGGCCGTGCCCGCACGGTGGCGCTTCGCAACACGGGTTCTGCGATCAGCCCGATGAATGCCTTCCTGATCCTGCAGGGCATGCAAACCCTGCCGCTGCGCATGGAACGGCATTGCGACAATGCGCTCGCGGTCGCAAACTACCTGAACGATCATTCACAGGTCGCCTGGGTCAACTTCGCCGGCCTGCCTGATTCGCCCTACTACGACCTTGCCCGCAAGTACACGAACGGCAGGCCATCGGCATTGTTGACCTTCGGCATCAAGGGTGGCTTTGACGCGGGCGTGAAATTCTACGACGCGCTGAACATGTTCCTGCGCCTCGTCAATATCGGCGATGTGAAGTCGCTCGCTGCGCACCCTGCATCGACAACGCATCGGCAACTCTCCGAGGAAGAACTCAAGGCCGCCGGGGTCACGCCGGACATGATTCGCCTGTGCATTGGTATCGAGCACATCGACGATATCATTGCCGACCTCGACCAGGCGCTGGAGAAGTCAAAG
>JAOUNK010000159.1 GCA_029881015.1 Gammaproteobacteria bacterium
CGAGCTCACAGGCAGCCTCAAGAAGACCGGCTTCGAGATCGAATACGAATGGCAGCCGAAAAAGAACGCGTCGGTGTTCATCGTTTGCCGAAAACGGTAGTGCGCTTGAGTCTTTCACCCCAGCGAGTTCTGGAAGATGTCTTCGGCTATCCAGAATTCCGGGGACAACAGCAGTCGATTATCGAGGCTACGCTGGAGGGGCACGACTCCCTCGTGATCATGCCGACAGGCGGCGGCAAGTCACTGTGCTACCAGATTCCGGCCATGCTGAGAGAGGGTACCGGCCTGGTCGTTTCGCCGCTCATTGCGCTGATGCAGGACCAGGTCACGGCATTGCGTGAACTCGGCATCGCAGCGGAGTTCCTGAACTCCAGCCAGTCGGCCGATGAGAGTCGGGCGGTGATCAGCAAACTTAGGCAGGGGAGTTTGCAGCTCCTGTACGTCGCGCCCGAGCGCCTGGTCACCGAGCACACCAGGTCATTGCTACGTGATATCCCGTTGTCAATCATCGCGATCGACGAGGCCCACTGTGTGTCGCAATGGGGTCATGATTTTCGCAGTGACTACCTGGGCCTGGGCGACCTGGGCAGGTTGTTCCCCGGAGTCCCGCGCATGGCGGTGACGGCCACCGCAACGGACAAGACGCGCGGGGAAATAGTCGCTCGGCTCGAACTCGACGAGCCCAATATCTTTGTCGCGAAGTTCGATCGACCCAATATCGCCTATGCGGTGCAAGTCAAGACCGATGCCCGAGCGCAACTACTGAAGTTCCTGCAGGCGCATCGCAACGCAGCGGGAATCGTCTATTGCCTGTCGCGCAAGAAAACCGAAAGCATCGCCAGTTGGTTGTGCACACAGGGCTTCGAGGCCTTGCCGTACCACGCCGGACTCGCGGCTGATGCGCGTGCCGAGAACCAGCGCCGCTTCCTCGCCGAGGACGGCTTGATCATCGTCGCGACGATCGCATTCGGCATGGGTATCGACAAGCCCGATGTACGGTTCGTTGCGCACCTCGACTTGCCAAAGAGCATCGAGTCCTATTACCAGGAAACGGGCAGGGCCGGCCGCGACGGCGAGCCCGCCGATGCCTGGATGGTCTATGGCCTGCAGGATGTCGTTCGTCTCCGGCAAATGCTCGACGAATCCCAGGCCGACGACGAGTACAAACGCTACGAAGGCTTCAAGCTCGATGCGTTGTTGGGTTGGTGCGAGGTCACGGGATGCCGGCGCCAGCCGCTACTCGCCTACTTCGGGGATTCGCTGGACGAGGACTGTGGGAACTGTGATGGTTGCCTGACGCCCGTAAACACCTGGGACGGGGCAGAGGCGGCGCAGAAACTGCTGTCGGCTGCGTATCGGTCAGGTCAGCGTTTCGGTGCGGCACACCTCGTCGATGTGCTACTGGGAAAAGAGACCGACAAGGTTCTGCAGCACGGGCACGACCAGCTCAGCGTCTTCGGCATTGGGAAGGACCTGCCATCGAGCACCTGGCGCTCGGTGGCGCGCCAGCTGATCGTTGCCGGCCACTTGCGAGCGGATGCCGCCCGGTTCGGCGCGCTGGTCCTGACCGAGACCAGTCGTGGAGTCCTGCGTGGCGAGACACCCCTGCCGTTTCGGGAAGACCCGCAACGCCCTGTTGTGGCATCGAGAAGACCGGCCACGGAGCGAGTTGTCGCTGAAAAAGACCGTGATCTGTGGGACGCGCTGCGCGCCTGCCGGCAGGCGCTCGCGACCGAGCACGACGTGCCTGCATATGTCATTTTCCACGACAAGACGCTGCACGAGATGCTTGCGTATCGACCCCGGACGGCTGCGGAGATGCTGGGCATCAGTGGTATCGGGCAAACAAAGCTGGACCGCTACGGCGACCGTTTCCTCTCCGTACTCCGGGAGGAGGCGGTCGGGCCGGCCACTTGATGACTGGCTCTACGAGAATTGCGCGGCAAATCAAGTGGCGGAATTCGTGGGAGGGATACCTTGTTGCCGCCACCCGGTGGCCCAATAATGTGGGCGTATGGAATACAAAGACTATTACAAGGTGATGGGCGTCGAGCGCGACGCGACCCAGGACCAGATCAAGCGGGCCTATCGCCGGCTTGCGCGCAAATATCACCCGGACGTCAGCAAGGCGTCGGACGCCGAGGAGCGCTTCAAGGAGCTGGGTGAGGCCTACGCCGTACTGAAAGATCCCGAGAAACGAACGGCCTATGACCAACTGGGTGCGGGCTGGAAGACGGGCCAGGAGTTTCGTCCGCCACCCAACTGGGACCAGGGGTTCGAGTTCCATGGCGGCGCCTCTGCCGGAGGCGGCCCCGAGGAGTTCAGCGACTTCTTCGAGACGCTGTTCGGGCGTGGTGATTTTCGCGGTGGGTTCACGCGGGCGGACCATCGTCCGTTCACAGCCCGTGGCGAGGATACCTTCGCCAAGATCGTGGTCGATCTGCAGGACGCGTACCTCGGCGCGACGCGCAGCGTGACGCTGAAGCACACAGAGATTGGCGACGACGGCCGGCCGAGGTTGCGCCATCGAACACTGAGCGTGAAGATCCCGAAAGGCGTGCGGCCCGGTCAGCACATTCGCCTGGCCAAACAGGGCTCGCCGGGCGTCGGCGGCGGGGACAGCGGTGACCTGTTCCTGGAAATTGCGTTCCGGCCGCATCTGCAGTTCTCGGTCGAAGGCAAGGACGTCTACCTGAACCTGAAAGTAGCGCCCTGGGAGGCGGAACTCGGCGCCAGCGTCAAGGCGCCGACCCCGACCGGCGACGTCGATCTTACGATTCCGCCGCATTCGAAAGCGGGGCGCAAATTGCGCCTCAAGGGGCGGGGGCTGCCAGGGAAAGAACCCGGTGATTTCTACGCGGTCCTGCAAATTGCGCTACCGCGAGCAGAGACGGACAAACAAAAAGCGGCGTATCGTGAATTCGCGAGCTCCTTCGACTTCGACCCGCGCCGGAACGAGGGGGGTAGGCAATGACCAGCGGAAATCGGAACAAGGTATTGCAGTGCGAGATTATCGAGACTCGCCGCGAACTGTCGCTCTCCGATCTGTGCAGGGTTTGCACTGTCACCAGCGAACGTGTCGTGCAACTCGTTGACGAGGGCCTGGTTGAGCCGCTTGGTCGTGACCCGGCCGAGTGGCGATTCAGCGGCCGCAGCGTCAGACGCGTCCTGGTCGCGGAACGCCTGTCGCGAGATCTTCGCCTGAATGCCGCGGGTGCTGCCCTGGTGCTGGACCTGCTCGACGAAGTGCAGCATCTACGCCAGCGGCTGGTCAGGCTTGAAGAAGCGGACGAGTCCTGAACTGCCCTGACCCAGGTCCTTAATGAATCGGCAGTCAACCGCGATTGTCGAAAACGGTAGCTTGTTTGATGACATACGACCTGATCGGTGACATCCACGGGCACAGCGAACCGCTTGCCCGCCTTCTCGACGAACTCGGCTACGCGCAAGTCGGCGGTGTGTTTCGGCATCCGGAACGCCAGGTCATCTTTCTGGGTGACTTCATAGACCGCGGCCCCGACCAGCGCGGCGTTCTGGAGATCGTCCGTCCCATGATCGATGCGGGGGCAGCGCTTTCTGTCATGGGTAACCATGAGTTCAACGCGATTGCGTATTACACGCTGGATCCGATTGATCACAATCGTCACCTGCGTATGCATACCGAGAAGCACCGCAAACAGCACGAGGCGTTCCTCGACGTCTTCGAGGGCACGTCCGACTATGCCGAGACCATCGAGTGGTTCAGAACCTTGCCGCTGTGGCTGGAGCTGGACGGGGTTCGCGTGGTTCACGCGTGCTGGGATGTGGCCTTGATGAGACTGCTGCAAGACAGGCATCCGTCGGTGAATGAATACCTCGACGATGACCTGCTGGTTGCCGCTTCCCGAAGAGGCAGCGAGGAATTCGAGGCGGTCGAGACCTTGCTCAAGGGAAAGGAGATCGAACTACCAAACGGTCAGTCGTTCTTCGACAAGGACGGCAACGCAAGGCACAATGTGCGCGTCCGGTGGTTCGACGGAGGTGCGACAACCTACCAGCAAGCGTTTCTGGGACCAGAGCAGGCTCGCAGCCATATCCCGGAGGATCCGCTTGGCACCGATCACATCATTCAGTACTCGCGCGAAGATCTGCCCGTATTCATGGGGCATTACTGGCTGGACTCCATGCCCACGATACTGGCGCCCAATGTCGCGTGCCTGGACTACAGCGTGGCGGCGAAGAGCGGTGGAAAGCTCGTGGCGTATCGGTGGGACGGGGAGCGGGAGTTGAGTAACGAGAAGTTCGTCTGGACGGAGAAAGCTCGCGAATAGGCTGGCGCACCGCGAGCGCGCCACACAGCGCGGACGTCTATGCGGTTACCTGGTCGGCCGCGAAATTCTCCGCCGCGAATTCCCAGTTGATGAGACTGCCCAGGAACGCATCGATGTAGGCATCGCGCCTGTTTTGGTAATCGAGGTAGTACGGTTTCTCCCAGACATCGAGGGTAAGAAGCGGAGTGCTGCCGCGCAATGCCGGCGTATCGGCATTGCCGGTGCTGACACGCAGAGCGCGTAGGCTAACTGCCGATCTGGCAGTTAGCTACCTTAGAAACAAAATGTTACTCATTTCGTGATATTCGTCAGTCACTGCATCTATTGACCCGATACATCGAGAAAATCGATGTTAATACTCATTTATTTCGACTTATTCGAGATATCCGAAGTTGTTAGTTTATCCCTCAACCAGGGCCTGACAGCCGAACCCGTAGTGTCTTGATTGTATGGAGATCGCATGCCTGTTGCTGCTTTAAGAAACTTCCTGCGCCTCGAATCGTCTGCCGGCGTGCTGCTGGTGATGGCGACTATCGCGGCGCTGCTTGTGTCGAACTCCCCCCTGGCCGGACTGTACGGACGCTTGCTCGACGTCCCCCTGGTGATCGCGCTGGGCGACCTGGTCGTTAACAAGCCGCTATTGCTGTGGATCAATGATGGCCTGATGGCCCTGTTCTTCTTCCTGATCGGGCTCGAGGTCAAGCGGGAGATTCTCGAGGGCCAACTTTCTTCGAAGGACCAATTACTATTGCCCGCGGCTGGCGCGCTCGGCGGCTTCCTCGTGCCGGCGGCCCTCTACGCAGCATTCAACTGGGGCAACCCGGAGACCATTGACGGCTGGGCAATACCGGCCGCAACCGATATCGCCTTTGCGCTCGGCGTACTCATGCTGCTTGGCAGCCGCGTGCCGATCGCTCTCAAGATGTTCCTGACGTCGATCGCAATTTTTGACGACATTGCGGCCATCGTCGTCATCGCTATCTTCTACACGCAGGACCTATCGCTGTTTGCGCTGCTTGCCGGCGCATTCGGCATCACCAGTCTCGTTGTGCTCAATCGACTTGGCGTAACCCGCATTGCGGTCTACGCGACCATCGGCCTGGTGGTCTGGCTTTGCGTCCTGAAAAGCGGCGTGCATGCCACGCTCGCCGGGTTCGCCGTAGCCTGCACGGTGCCGCTACGAACGGAGTCGACGGCGCCGTCACCGCTGCGGCACCTCGAGCACTCGCTCCACCCGTGGGTTGCGTACCTGATCCTGCCGCTCTTTGCGTTTGCCAACGCAGGTGTTTCCTTCGCGGGCATCAGTACGGATGCTTT
Organism: Gammaproteobacteria bacterium; assembly: GCA_029881015.1. Lineage (GTDB taxonomy): Bacteria > Pseudomonadota > Gammaproteobacteria > Steroidobacterales > Woeseiaceae > UBA1847. The sequence continues at coordinate 5,628 of JAOUNK010000159.1, forward strand.
GCTGGGCCCGGTGTCGATCGGTATTGCGGCAGGGCTGCTCTTCGGCAAACAAGTGGGAGTCTTCGGAGTCGTCTGGCTGGCCGTCAGGCTGAAGCTGGCCCAGCTGCCGAAGGGCAGTGACTGGTTATCGATCTACGGCGTCGCGTTGTTGACCGGTATCGGCTTCACCATGAGCTTATTCATCGGCTCACTCGCATTCGAGCGCGGCGCTTTCGACCAGCTTGCCGCCACACGTGTCGGCGTGCTGACGGGTTCCGTTCTGTCAGCGATCGCCGGCTATCTGATCTTGCGCCACGCATTTAACCCCCATGAGAAGACGGCGCAAGAGCATACAAAGGAGAGTATGACCTCATGAAAAACCTGATCATGTACCTGATGGTGGCGACCTGCCTGCTTGCCGCAGACCGGGTTACGGCCATCGAACCCCTGTCGGCCACGCAGCTCAACGAAGTCTGCGCTGATCTTCGCGAACAACGCGACAGTCCTGATGCCCGGCTGTGCGTTTACTATGTAAAAGGTTTCCTTGACGGCGCCGTTGCCACGGATGGACGTGTTGCCGAGAATGTTGCCGCGGAAATCGAGGCCGAGGAATCGTTCACCGATCGCGCAATAAGGACGCGTGTCGGCAGTCGCCTGAGAGACTTTGGGGCATCCGTCTACGCGGAGTTTTGCGTCGGGCAGCCGGACCCGATTGCCGATGTTGTCCTGCACGTCATCGAGGAGCTGGATCGTTACGAGGACCTGGAGGGCGTCCAGGCACAGTCGGTGGTCTACGCCTCTCTGCGTCGTCATTACCCGTGCAGGACGAAGTAGATTGGCGAAAGGTCACTTCGGTTTTTTCGAGGTGTCGAGGCGAAATGCTCGGCCTGCTATGATATTTCCATGCGCCACCTGAACTATAGCCACCTGCAGTATTTCTGGGCAGTTGCCCGCGAGGGCAGCATTGCCAAAGCATCGGAGTCCCTGCACGTCACGCCCCAGACCATTAGCGGCCAGCTGAAGCTGCTGGACGAAGCGGTAGGTAACCCGCTTTTCAACCGCGCGGGCAGGCGACTTGTGCTCTCGGACCTGGGACGGGTGGTGTACGAGTATGCAGACGCAATTTTCTCGACCGGCGCCGAACTCGCAGGCGTGGTGCGCGGCAACCAGACCAATGGCGCGACGACGCTGTCGCTGGGCATCGTCAACTCGCTGCCCAAACTGATTGCCGAGCGCATCATTGCACCGGCAATGATGGCGGAAAATCCGGTACGGGTGCGTTGTCACGAGGCGTCGCTGGAGCAGCTGCTGTCGGAACTCGCCGTGCACAAGCTGGACCTGGTGCTGTCGGACCAGCCGGTGCCGGACGGTTTGGGGTTAAAGGCCTACAATCACCGGCTTGGTGAAAGCGGTATGTCGTTTTTCGCGCAGCGCAGCCGCGCACGGCGCTATCGAGGGAAGTTTCCCCACAGCCTGAATGATGCCCCGTTGCTGCTGCCCTCACAGGATTCTGCTTTGCGGCGGCGTCTCGACGACTGGTTCGAAAGCCATGAACTCTCGCCTCGCATCGCCGGCGAATTCGATGACAGCGCTCTCCTCAAGGCATTCGGGGAAGCAGGCGCCGGTGTATTCGCCGCGCCAACGGTTATCGAAAAAGAGGTATGCCGCATGTACCGCATGGCCGTGATCGGACGAACAGATGAGATCAAGGAACGCTTCTACGCGATCTCGCCGGAGCGGCGGCTCAGGCACTCGTCGGTCGTACTCATCACGGATATGGCTCGCTCGGATCTCTTCTCGACAGCCGATAATGAAGGAACAGCATGTCACTCAGCAACTAACCAAGGAGAGGAGATTCTATAGCATCGGTGGGCCGAGGCGGAGCCAGCCTCGGCTGGTGAGGTCCTGAGAGAGTCTGCGCTGATCGTTGCGGTCAGGCAGCCGCCAATCGTGATGCCTCGCGGTACGAAACGACTCGTTGGCGGTCTTCGTCCCAGAGGCAACACCGGAAGCAGTCG
>JAOUNK010000160.1 GCA_029881015.1 Gammaproteobacteria bacterium
CGATGAGGACCTGGTCATCGAAGGCACGATCGAGGGCACCATTGCCCACCACAAGAAGAACCTGACCATTGGCGCCAAGGGCCGGGTCAAGGCGGACATACACGCGAGTTCGGTGCTCGTCGAAGGCCAGCTCGATGGCGACATACACAGCGACGGGCTGGTGTCGCTGGCCAAGGGCTCGACCGTCAACGGCGATATCAGTTGTGCGCGTCTCGTGTTGCAGGACGGCGCCTGCTTTAACGGCAAGGTTGCGATGGTGAAGCAGTCACCGCTGAAGATCGCACCCAAACCGGAAGCGGTCGACGAGTCATTTGCGGATGCGGGGAAGAATAAGTCGGCGTAAGTACTGATTATTGGAGTGGTGGCCAGGGATGGCACTGAACCACCGACACGCGGATTTTCAGAAATCCAAATGGCTGATTCAGTAAGTATTTGTCAACCAGTTCTCCCTACCGCACACCAGCGACAGCATCGACATCGGCGACCGTCATCTTGCGGCGGCGTTCTTCGTGGAGCCTGGTGACCAGGGCAACGCACAGCTTCTGGATCAGGTAAGGCCGGCCTCCCGTCAGGCCGATAATGCGCTCGATCACGTCGGTGTCCGCCTTGAATATCCCTTCAATCGGCTTTCTGATCAGGTCTCTCGCTTCCTGCTCGTCGAAGGGACGGACCTCGATTTCCTCGAAAAAGTTGTACCAGGGGCTGCCCTCACGCTCCCAGCGTTTCTTGATCTCGACTCCGGAGACGACGGCGACCAGGTTCTCGGCGAAGTTCTTCATGAACAGGCTGCGTAGCCGTTGGTTGATCCGCGGGTCATACTCGTTCAGCTCGTCCACCTCATCAATCAGCAGCACGAGCTTCGCGGTCTTGGGCGATTTTTCTTGCAGATACGTGATGATGAGCCGCAGGTCGCCGAGCAGGTCGCGATATCCGTAGTCCGACGGCATCGACTCCGTAATTGCGAGGCCGTCCAGTGTCGGGGCAAGTTCCTCCGCGATATCCCGGGCGATGGTCCAGAAGAACTGCTCCTGCGGCGTGCCCTGCAGGTCGATATACACGGGATAAAAAGCGAAGTGCGGGTCGTCGATGTCTAGAAGACGCCGCTTGAGCTGGTGCTGGATCGAGGTCTTGCCGATACGCCGCTCGCCATACAACAGCAGGCTGTTGTTGTGAATGGTCTGCAGGATACGAGCGACCAGCTGACGGCGGCCGAAGAACATGTCATCGTTCATGACTGGGGCGCCGGCGACATAGGGATTGAATTTCCGGCGCCTGAGTTCCGTCCGCCGCCGGTTGCCGCGCCACAGCGGTACGGCGATGGCGACGCCTGCCGCAAGCAGCAGCAGCGCCTGGAACCGCGGGTCGCGCAGCAGTGGTTGTACATAGAGAACCGAGTATTCAGTGCCCGAATTCATGCCCCCGGCGTCGCTCGCCAGAAGCCAAAGCGATGTCATGCCGGGCGCCAGCGCCACTTCGACGCTGAATTCGGTCAGCGTAAAGTCTCCGAGGGACTGGCTGTTGAGCGTCGGCTCTATTTCACCGTCATCGGAATACACGGAGACCTCGACCGGCGACTCGTCGATGACGATGCCGGTCAGCCGAAAGTCAGGCGACCGGATGATTTGCAGGCGCTGGCCGTCTTCGTCCTCCTCGCGCAGATCCACGAATCGCAGCGCAGGCGGAATGTTGCCGCCAGGACGGGTACCGAGTAGCCGCCGGTTGATCACGGCGTAAGCGCGGGCAATCTGTTCGAGCGCTGCCGGATTGCCCGGGTTCAGCGCGAGCACCTGGTTGGCCGCGGCAAGCGACGCTTCCGTGGCGCCTGCCTCGAAGCTGTTGCTCGCATCGACAAGCAGTTTTTCGATCCTCGCCTCGACCTCGGCGGCTTGCTGTTCTGCGTAGCGGCGTTCCCGCAGCCGGATGTCCTCGTCACTACGATCCGGCGCCGCGCCGTCTTGCAAGCGGCGAGTCGCCCTGTCGAGCAGGGCCTGGATTTCCGGATCCGGCTGCAGAAAATGCGCTTCGCCGAGAACGCTTGAGGCGCCCTCGTAGTCGCCAGCGCCGAGCAACGCCCGGCCCTCCTCAACGAGCTGCGAAACGCGGTGATCGATTTCCCGTTCACGCTGTTGCCTTGCCAGCGTCTCGCGCAGTTGCTGCATGGTCGCCAGCGCGTCGACGTTTTCCGGAGCAACGGCCAGCGCCTTGTCCACAGCCGCGATGGCCGCTTCGATCTGCCCCTCGTGCTTGAGTCGTGCCGATTCGGCGAGACTGTCTGCCACGATATTCTCGATGCGGCGCGCGCGCTCCGCCACCTGCGCCAGCCTCGCCTCCTCGGCAAGCACCCGGAACTCAGCTAGCTGTGCGTTAGCCGACTCGGACTCGGTGATTGCACCCAGCCTGGCTTCGGTCTCGAAGGCCTGCAGGGCGGCATCGAACTGGCCGAGGTGATAGTAGGCGACACCGAGCCGGAAATACGGAAAGTACTCGACCACGTTCATGCCGTAGCTGCGCGCCCGTGCGCTGGAGTCGCCCTTTTTCTCGAGTGCCGCGTTGAGTTGCTGGACAGCTGCTGTCCAGTCCTCACGCTCGAGGGCCTGCTGGGCATTGGTGTAATATTCGTACCAGGGATCGGCCGCAACGGGGCCTGCGATCAGGACGATCGCTACGACTGCGAGCAAGATCGTGCGCCGATGCTGCATGGACACCCTCGTCAAATGACTACCTCACACGCCCGTCCCCGGTGCAATAAGCGATAACCGAACAGCTACAAGGAACACGCCGCCATCAGCGCCAGCGCCAACAAAACCAGCAGCAGGATACCGGCGACGTTCGATTTTCGCGGTTCCGTGTTCATAGCGTCACCTCTGTGCTCCGTTACGGACAGCCTTTGCTGCCCTAGCTTCAGGGAAACACGTCAATTGTCCCTGCGCCTGATCGCAGGGTGACTTCTCTATGATCTACTTGTCCCCTGGACCGCTTTGCGGGCTCGCGCCGGTCCTAGGTACAAACACGGCTTGCCGCTCTCGGGGCGGCGTGCTAGCACAGTGAAGATGACGCAGCAGCCTGCCAGAATCATGCTCGATGAGCGCGAGGGTACCGTGACGGGACCGGGGGGATCGCTGCGTCTCGAGCCCCGTGTGATGGCGGTGCTGACCGAACTTGCGAAGCAACGAGGACGTGTGGTGTCACGGCAGGAGCTGCACGACACGATCTGGCCCGACGTCGTCGTGACCGACTACACGCTGAACCGCTGCATCTACCGCCTCCGCCGGGCGCTCGACCGCGTTGCCGGCAACGGGGCCGGAAGCGAACACATCGAGACCCTGCCCAAGCGCGGCTACCGACTGCTGGCCGATGTCAGCAACGCTTCGGCACAGAATGCGCCCGTACCGATGGCGCCGATGGCTCTGCCTGCCACAATCCCCTACGTCGTGGGTCAATGGGTGCGTGGTGACCGTTTCTACGGCCGCAGTGCCCAGATCGCAGAGGTCCTCCGCGGCGAGCGCGACCTGATCTGGCTGCTCGGGACTCGCCGTGTCGGCAAGACGTCGCTCCTGAAGCAGATCGAGCTGGTCTCCGGCCGCGACCCGGAACCGCAATACTTCGCAATTTACTGGGACTTCCAGGGCGTGGACTCGGCAGCCGAACTCCACCTGAATTTCACCGACGCGCTGCTGGACGTCGAAGAGCGCCTGCAGCGTATCGGGATCAACGTGGATGAGATCACGGCCGACGATCTTTTCGTTGCACTCGAACGCCTGCGCCGCAGGCTCCATTCCCAGGGACTGCGGCTTTTGCTGCTGTGTGACGAAGTGGAGGAGTTACTCGGCCTGCAGCGCGCAGACCCGTCGCTATTGCGCAAGCTCCGGCATGCGTTGCAGAGCCGTCACGGGATTCGCACGGTGCTGGCATCGACGATCAGCTTGTGGGCGCTGGCCGGGCAGACCGACGACACCTCGCCGTTCTTGCACGGTTTTACACCGCCGATCTATATCGACCGCCTGACCGACGACGAGGCCCGTTCGCTGGTCCGGCAATCGCACCTGCGACCCGAAGTGAGGCCGGACATCGATGACGAAACGATGGCCGAAATCCTCGAGCACTGCGACAACCATCCCTACCTGGTGCAGCTTGTCTGCAAGCGTTTTGTCGAAACCGGCCAGTTGGATGAGGCTGTCACGCAGGTCGCGACAGACCGCATGGTGAGCTACTTCTTTTCGGTCGACTTCGACATGCTCAACGCAACCGAACAACGCATCGTCCGTACGATAGCCGAGACGCCTGCGCTGGCCCGGGAGCCGATAATGGAATGCACGTCGATTAGTGCAGACGAACTGGATGGCTGCCTGCGGCAGCTCATCAACCTGGGCTTCATTCGTCATGAAGGTGACGACCGGTTCGCCCTTGCGAATTATTTCTTCCAGCGCTGGCTGCGAGGCATGGATGCCGGCGCTGCAGCGAATGACGTTCAGCCAGACGTCGCTGCCGCGCCACAACGGCGCGGGCTGATGGTCGAGCTCAAACGCCGCAAGGTATTCCGAGTCGCGATCGCCTACGTGGTGGTCGCCTGGTTGTTGCTGCAGATCGGCGATATCGTGTTCGACTTTCTGGAAGTACCGAACTGGGCCGGCAAGCTATTGCTGGCGCTGCTGGTGCTCGGCCTGCCGGTTGCGCTGGTGCTTTCCTGGGCGTACGAGTTGACGTCCCAGGGCATCCGCCGTGAACAACGCCTCGATGATGGCGGCGACTGACTCAGAAATTAAAGATCGCTGACAGCGAAATCGTATTCAGCGCGTCGGACAGGTCTGCGGCGAGATCCACCTGGAAGCGCTGCGTGGCAAATCCCAGCCCGGCCGTGTAATGCCACTCATCGCTGCCCGGCGGCAACACCGCCTGCATGTAAGGATCATCGACGATCGCATACATCTGGTGATAGGGATCAAGCCAGGCACCCAGCCGCACCGCCATCACCGGCGACGACTCCAGGAAGAAGTATTCCGCACCGAAATGAAGTTCCTCGGCGTCATCGATCGTCTGGTCATCGAGTTCAATACTCCGCGGAATACTCGAGTACTCGATGCGGTCCCACTGGAAACTCAAGGTCAACCTCTCTTCCAGCGTGCGATAGGAAACGCCGAGTCCATACACATCTGGGAACTCCGTCGGAACGCCACGATTGCGAATGAAGACCGTACCGGGCGGCACCCCGTAGTCGACCGCGACCCCGGCGATGATGTCGTTGCCGAGGCTTACGTCGAAGCCCTGGCGGTATACACCACCGATGCGCCAACGGCTCGTCAGGCTCCACAGGAAGCCGCCGGACAACGTCCAGTCCTCATCGTCGATAAACAGGTATTCGGTCAGAGCCAGCCGGTCCGGCAGGAACGTTGTTGGCCCGAACAGGCCGGTGTCCGAGTCGTCGTCCCACAGGTACTCCTGCGTGAGCGCCTCCAACCTGACGTCATAGTAGGTCAGGCCCAGGCCGACGCTGAATTTGTCGCTCAACCGGTAACCCGCCGATAGTCCATAGCTGATGACATCCTGTGTGCTGTGCATCTGCTGGTCGGACCAGCGTTCAGGACTACCGTCGCTGCCGCCGAAGAGACCCTGGGTCTCCCCCGAGAATTCGAGATCGGCGTACTGATGCCGATACAGGGCGAATGACCAGTCGCCGGTCGGCCAGACCAGCGACAGGAACGACAAGCCGGTGGTGTTATAGGTTGCCTCGTTCTTGATAATGCCGGGCGCGACGTCAAGCCCGATGCCACTCGGGACACCCTCGATGCGACCGCTCGCCGTGTACGGGATCGAATGGCTCCAGTTCCTCGTCTCAATCGAGATTTCGGGTTTGAGGAGTTGCACGAGACCGGCCGGATTCGCGAATGCGGCCGTGGCGTCGTCCCCGAGAGCGACGAACGCGCCCCCCAGTCCCGCGCTGCGTGCGCCCGGGTCCGAGAAACTCAGCTGGAGGGGAATGACCGCCTGCTGCGCTGGCGCCTGGCTGGGCATCACCAGCCCCAGGAGCCCGACAATCACAGCCGACGCAATGCGCGGATTTCTATCGACGGCGCTCTGAAACATGACCCCGCCCCCACAAACAGTGTCCCTAATTTAGTCTAGCCCGGGCGCAACCACGCTCAATAGGGAGATCTGCCTACGACATGCCGCCCGATTGACGCACGCGCCACGAATCGCGTCAGCTCGAACCCGGTTTCCTGTTCCCCGTCATCGTGTGAAAAGGATAAAGAGATCATCGGAACCTCAGGTAATACCGCGTTCATCGTGGAACGCTGGACGCTCGGAAAAGTGGCGGCACTGCTGTCGCCAGTCGATGCTGAGGGAAGAAGCCATGAACGAGAAACGCACTTTCACCACGGTACTGCTGCTGACGACGACCTGCATTCTTGCCGCTTGCGGCGGTGCAGGCGGCGACCAGGGTCCGCACAGCTATTTGCCGCCGGTCCAGTCGATCGATATCCCCGTGCAGACAGATGATGGCTGGGATACTGCATCGCTTGCTGCCGTTGGAATCGACGCTGCGCCAATCATCGATGCCGTCAACGAGATCCGGAGGGGTACTTACAACGAAATACACGGACTCGTTATCGTCAAGGACGGCAAGCTTGTGCTGGAGGAGTATGGCAGTGGGCGGATGTACAGCCACGGAAGCCCGGATTTTTTCGGCCCGGTGATCGATTTTGACAGGGACGAGCTACACATCGTTCATTCGGTGTCAAAGAGCTATATGTCGACACTCGTCGGAATTGCGATACAGGAAGGATACATCGAGAGCGAGCGATCCAGCCTGCTCGCTCAGTTTCCCGAGCATTATGATCCGGACCAGCCCGGTAAGGCCGATATCCTGCTCGAGCACGTCATGTCCATGACTTCGGGCCTGGAGTGGAACGAATGGGATGTTGCTGCCCTGGATTTCGAGAATAGTGATGCCCTTCGGTTTCAGAGAGCATTAGACCCGTCGGCGTATTTCCTCGGCAAGCCCCTGCTTCACGAGCCGGGGACATCCTTCTACTACAATACCGGCGGCTTCCAGATGATGGGCGAGGTCCTTCGCAGATCGACCGGGATGCCGCTTGACCAGTTTGCTGCGCAACAGCTATTCGATCCGCTCGGCATCACGAATTTCTACTGGCCACAATTCGAACACGGTCCCGTCTACATTGTTGGTGATATCTATCTGAGACCAAGGGACATGGCCAAGCTGGGGCAGCTGGTTCTCCAGGAAGGGCAGTGGGACGGACAGCAAATCGTACCGGCTGAGTGGTTTCGAAGGGCGACCACCGAGTTCATATCTGTTACTGACATTGGCTTCAAGGGCTACTCGGGTTACGGGCACTTCTGGTGGTTGAAATCGTTCAATGTAGGTGGTGAAACAATCGAGGCCATCCACGCCGACGGTCTTGCTGGCCAGGCCATCATGATATTCCCAGCACTGGATCTTGTTGTTGTAGTGACTGGCGGCAACTACGACCGGGCCTCGCTGGAGCACGATCTGGTAGCCAACCACTTACTGCCGGCAGTCATCGGGTAGCAGAGGTTATAAATTGACTCAA
>JAOUNK010000161.1 GCA_029881015.1 Gammaproteobacteria bacterium
GGTCTGTCGCCGACAGAAATTCGAGCCCGCTCGCGGCGGTTGCAGCGCGAGCACGGGCTGGACCTGGTTGTTGTGGACTACCTGCAGCTCATGCAGGTCGAAGGTACCAAGGAAAACCGCGCGACCGAGATCTCGGAAATTTCGCGGGGGCTCAAGGCCCTTGCCAAGGAACTCAATGTGCCGGTCATCGCGTTGTCGCAGCTCAATCGCAGTGTGGAACAGCGCACCGACAAGCGGCCGGTCATGTCAGACCTGCGTGAGTCCGGTGCCATCGAGCAGGATGCCGACCTCATTGTCTTCATCTATCGTGAAGAAGTGTATAACCAGGATACGCCCCGCAAGGGCATCGCGGACATCTCGATTGCCAAGCAACGAAATGGTCCGATCGGTGATTTCCCGCTTACGTTTGTCGGCCGCTACACCAAGTTCGAGAACTGGGTGCCGGACACCTACGGCAACTACCCGGACGACGGGTACCAATAGGTTTCGTGCTGCGCGCCCTCGAGGCGCTGCCTAGGCGGCAAAGAACCCCATCTTGACGCCGGCCAGCTGCACGACGTCGTTGTCGCTGAGCTTGCGAGCCTGGGGTCCGATGGGCTGACCGTTAACGAGCGGGAAGTCGCCTTCCTTGCCCGATTCGACATGCACGATGTAGTAGCCCTCGGCGCGGCGCGTGATGGCTGCAACCTGAACCCCCGGGCGTCCAAGGGTCGTCAACGCCTTGGTCAGCTCGAGTTCGCGGCCGGCGAAGGCGCCGCTCAGCACCTGCAACTTCGCGAGTGGCAATGCGTTGGGGATATGCGCCGGATCGATGCCCGTGGCGGTCGCCGAATGGGAAACGCGCGGTGCGGCTTCCCTGGGCTTCTCTGCCGGCTTCTCCTCTGGTTTCGGTGCACGCGGTGCTTCTTCCTCCAGCGCTGCAGCCTCTTCCGGATCGAGCTTCACCGCATCCGCAACATCATCCCTGACAGCACTCGCCGCCGCTGCCGCAACGGCACGGTCGGCAAGACGCTCGGCCGCGGCCAGCTGGTCGGCATTTTGCTGGCCGGTCGGGATGACCATGGTTTTTTCGAATTCGTCCTGCTCGGTTTCCGGAGCCTGCTGGTCAGAGAAGCGCAATTGATGATGGCCAATCGTGATGACATCGCCATGCTGAAGTGCATGCTTCTTGATCAGCTTGCCATTGACGTAAGTGCCGTTGGTGCTGTTCAGATCCTCGAGGAAGGAGTCATTGAGAATATTGATTATGAGCGAGTGGTGGCCACTGACTGCAGGATTGTCGATGCGGACATCGTTGTCGGGGAGACGACCAATCGTGTACCGCTCTTTGGTCATGTTGTATTCAGCCAGGACCTGGTTGTCCAGGCTCAGAATTAAACGCGCCATGTTTTCTCGCTCTTAGACCAGTGCATCCTTACGGACGGAACAAACCAGCAATCTTCGCTATCAGGCCCCTTTTTGCCGGGAAGGCTTCCTTAACCTGAGCAAGCATTACTGACACGTTATCGCGTCCGCCGTGGTCGTTGGCCAAGTCAATAAGCTGTTGACCAACTACGTCAAGACTAGCATTAAAAGTACTGATAGTTAAGTGAATATCGTCATCTTCGACCATGTCCGGCAAGCCATCGGAGCACAGCAGATAGATATCGTCCGGCAATACGTCGTACTCGCGAACCTCGACCTCCACCGTGGGTTCCACACCAAGCGCCCGTGTCACGTAGTTGCGATTCGTCGAGCGCTGCGCCTCTTCCTCGGAGTAAAAGCCGCGGTCGACGAGCTCCTGGAGGAGGGAATGGTCAAGGGTGATCTGTTCGAGAGCCCCGCCGCGCAGGCGATAGGCGCGCGAGTCCCCGACGTGGGCAACGGAAACCTTGTTGTCGTAGAACATGCAGGCCACTATCGTGGTGCCCATGCCCTCGCAGTGTGTCTGGCTCTGGGCGGTCTGGTAGATGATCTTGTTTGAGCGATAGACGGCATCGCGCAGGATGATGGACAGTCGCATCAAGCCACTGAGCGGGTCGATGTCGTTAAGCTCTTCCCGCGCCGCGCCCTCGGATGCGAGCTCGGTGACGATCTGAACGGCTATGCCGCTGGCGACTTCGCCCGCGTTGTAGCCACCCATGCCGTCTGCCAGGACCATGAGGCCAATATCCGGATTCGAACCGATCGCGTCCTCGTTGTGTTCACGAACGCGTCCCGTATCGGTCAATTCGGCAATTTCAATTTTTCCGCGCAAGCTCATCGTCAGGGTTCTTATCGCTCTTTGCTTTTATGAAACTCGAGCGCAATTCCTCAGCGCAATCGCCATTTCGGCGCCGCAGGAAAAGCGATCGTTCGGACGTTTGGCCATGGCCTTGGCCAGGACAGCGTCAACGCTGGGTGGTATACCCGCGCGCCGGGATGAAACCGGTGCGGGGTCTTCAGTCGTTATTTTTGTCATTAGTACAGCGATGTTCGATGCGCGGAATGGCACCTCACCAACCAAAAGCTCGTACAGGGTAACACCAAGCGAGAATAAGTCCGATAGCCCTGTGAGGTTTTCTGCACCAAGCTGTTCCGGCGACATGTACATCGGCGTACCCAGGACAATGCCTGTCTTGGTGCTGTTGTTGTCCGTGATGCGGGCAACGCCAAAGTCGCTGATCTTGAGCGTCCCTTCTTTCGGGTTGTACAGGAGATTGGCAGGCTTGATATCACGGTGAATGACGCCCTGGTTATGGGCGTAGTCCAGGGCCTCAGCGGTGGCTGCGGCCAGTTCCAATGCACGTTTGGGCGCGAGCAGCTTCTTCGGGTCGGTATAGGTCCGCAGCGGGATCCCGGGCACGTACTCCATGGCGATATAGGCAAGTCCCTTTTCCTCGCCCGCGTCGTATACGGTAATGATGTTCGGATGCGTCAGGCGGCCGGCTGACTCGGCCTCACGATAGAACCGCAGCCGTGCTTCCTTGAGTTCCTCGTCCTCAAATTCCTTTTCAATAGGAATCGCTTTGAGGGCGACCGCACGGTTGATGCGGGGATCCCGTGCGAGGTAAACGGCGCCCATGGCGCCACGCCCGATCCGTTTCTCGATCACATAGCGCCCGAGGCGCTGCGGTGCCCCCGTCAGCTTGCGTGCCGTCAGGGTGTCGTCATTACTGCGCGCCGTGGCGCTGTGGGTACGTTTCATCCACTCCAGCACTGCTTCAGCACGCTCGGGCTTGGCCTGCTGTTCGAATGCGAGCGAAAGCTTGTACATGACAGCCGCGACCGTCTCCGAGGGGTTGCAGCGGCGAAACTCGGCGAAGGCGGGCTCGAGACGTCCTGCGGCAAGAAAATCCGAGCCTTTCTTGAAGGCGTCAACGGATGCCTTCTTCAGATCCGCCACCAGGTACGCGCTGAGCAGGCCTGCGCCGATAAAGAGCAGGATGGGCCGACCGAGGTCGATACGCGCGTGCAACGCAAAGAGAAGCAGGGCTTCGAACAGCATGAGCGCCAGCACACCGCCGATCGTGAGAACCAGGATCTCTTTGCGGTTTCGTTCCGGCATGAACAAGATGGCAACGATCGCAAGTAACGCCGGCAGCAGGAACTCCATTGCGCGGACCCAGGACGGTGCAATGATCATGCGGTTGTGTTCGATGTCAGCGAGCAGGGCCGCTGTAATCTCGGCATACGTGACGAACTGGCCCGATGGCAGGACCTCGACGGAACCGATCATTTCCTTGTCCGTATCGACAAAGATCGTTGCAGCCGTCAACAGTTCGTCGTCCCTCATCCTGAAGAGTTCGGCTGCTGCCAGACGCGGGATCTTCTCGAAGCTGGAGAAGTACACCGCGTCATCTGTCTTGGACATGCGCGGTGCCGTAGCAGTGGCTGAGCTCTCGAACGCGATCGCGAGCGACAGTGAAGGAGACATGGCCCCGCCGTTGAAGTGCCAGAGACTGGAGCGCCGCAGAATGCCGTCGCTGTCGGCGACATGCTGGACGACACCGCTCTTACCCGAGATCTGTGCAAAGCGGTGATGCTGCGGAACGAATACGGGCTTGCCCGAGGCCAGCAGGGGGGACCAGCCAGGCAGTTCCGCCGCAGCCGGGATCTCCGGTGGATTCGGCAAGATGATACGGCTGACATTGAGCGCATTCAGCTTCTCGATGACCTGGCCGTACTCCGCGATCACCTTGTCCGGCGATGAGTGAGCGGCGTCGATGCTCACGATATAGGCATTGCCGAGGGCCTTGGCGGGCCGATTACCCGCCAACTGGTCGTAAAGCACACGGTCGGCAGATATGAACCACTGTGCCAGCGGGCCATACATCAACAGCAGAAGCACACTGACAAAGCTGAGCGCGATTATGCGGTTGCGTTTTTGATTTTCTGCCGTCTTCAAAGCGAGTCAGGTCCCTGTTTATTAGGGCGAAATTATAGGGAAATGCATCGTTCCGTAATGAGATAGGGTTGGCACTTTTTATGTAATACTCGCCCCAAATGGCGGTGCTATCATTGGCCTGTACCGAATCGCGTGAATTTAACAATAATTTGCCTTGCGGTCGTGCCGATTCGCCCTTACTTGACAGATAAATCTTTTAAAACAAAGACATACAGCCTATGGCCAAGGCAAAGACTGCCTACGTTTGCTCGGAGTGCGGCTCTTTCAGCGTGAAGTGGGCGGGGCAGTGCCCCGAGTGTGCCTCCTGGAACACGCTGGCAGAGACCGCCATCAATACACCGCGACCTGCTGGCGGCCCGGGCAAGGCAGCCACGACACTGGCGGCGCTTCCCGACGGTATCGAGGCCCGTTACGCGACGGGCTTCGGCGAATTCGACCGCGTCCTCGGTGGGGGACTGGTGCCGGGTGCGGTGATCCTGCTGGGTGGGGATCCCGGCGTCGGCAAGTCCACGCTGCTGCAGCAGGTGTCGGCAAACCTGATTCAGGACTTGCCGCTCTGCTATGCGACCGGCGAGGAATCGCTACGGCAAATCGGACAGCGCTCTTTACGCCTGGGTCTCGATGCGGCGTCGATGAATCTGCTGGCGGATACGTCGCTCGAAAATATCCTCGAGCAGGCGCGGCGCTGCAGCGCGAGGGTCCTGGTCATCGACTCGATCCAGACAATGACGAGCGAGAACCTGCCGTCCGCTCCCGGGTCTGTCGCGCAGTTGCGTGAAGGCGTTGGACGCATTGTGCAATTCGCGAAACAGAATGAAGTGTCGGTATTCGTTATCGGGCATGTGACCAAAGAGGGGGCGATCGCGGGCCCGCGCGTCGTCGAACATATGGTGGATACGGTGCTGTATTTCGAAAGCGACCCGTCCAGTCGCTACACCATGATCCGGTCGGTGAAGAACCGCTTTGGTGCGAGCGGCGAGATGGGAGTCTTTGCGATGACCGAAACGGGGTTTCGCGAGGTCAATAACCCCTCCGCCATCTTCCTGTCCCGCGAATCGGTTGACGAACCCGGCAGTATTGTCTCGGTTGCCTGGGAGGGCAGCCGGCCGCTGCTGGTGGAAATCCAGGCCTTGGTCGCTGACGGCAGCAGCAACTACCCGAAAAGACTGGCACAAGGGGTGGACCAGAATCGGCTGGCGTTGCTGCTCGCCGTATTGCAGAAGCACGGCAGTCTTGCGGTCAGCGACGAGGATGTGTTCGTCAATGTCGTGGGCGGCCTCCGCATTGCAGAGACGGCCGTTGACTTGCCGACGCTGCTGGCTATCGTCTCCAGCTTTCGCGATCGAGCGGCACCGGACAGGCTCGTGTGCTTCGGTGAGATCGGCCTCGCCGGGGAGATCCGGCCTGTGCGCTTTGGCACCGAACGCATCGCCGCCGCGGCCAAGCAGGGCTTCAACAAGGCAATCGTCCCGGTAGGCAACGTGCCGAAACGGCCAACCAAGGGTATCGAGGTGATCGGCGTAAGACGCCTCGCCGATGCGCTGGACGCAGCCTGGTAAGCTATTCCTCGACCACGGGTTGGCCCACGCGCACCGTGCGGATCCGGTTGTCGTCCACTTCCACGATTTCGATCGGGTAACCGTTGACTTCAAGGGAGGTGCCGGGCTCCGGGATAGTCTCCAGGAGTTCAACGATCAGGCCGTTGAGCGTCTTGGGCCCGTCGGTAGGCAGGTCCCATTCCTGGGAACGGTTCAGCTCGCGAATATTCGCGGTCGCGTCCACGATAAACGTATCCGATCCCTCCGACACCACGTCGTCGATATCGTCTGCCGGGTCGGTCGTGAATTCGCCGACAATCTCTTCAAGAATGTCTTCGAGCGTGACGATCCCCTGGATATCCCCGTATTCATCGACGACGAGCGCAGTGCGTTCCTTGCGCCTCTGGAACTGCACGAGTTGCTTGCTGAGAGGCGTTCCCTCGGGAACGAAATACGGTTCCGTCAGCAGCTGTTGAAGTGCAGATTTCGTCAATTCGGTCGTCGCGAGATTGGCGAGCTTGCGCAGGTGCAGGATGCCGACAACCTGGTCAATGCTGTCGCGGTAAACCGGCAGGCGCGTGTGCTCACTGCTTGAAATCGTCTTCTCGATATCCTCATCGTCGTCGTCAAGATCGATGCCGATGATTTCGTTGTGCGGCACCATTACATCGTCGACCGTGACTTGCTCCAGGTCGAGAATGCTAAGCAGCATGGTGCGGTACCGGCCGGAGATGCGCGACCCCGCTTCGTGGACCACGGTTCGCAGTTCCTCCCGGGTGAGCGCTTGCAGTTCGTTGTTGCTGGAGCGCACCCCGAACAGGAACAGCACGCCGTTGGCGCACAGGTTGGTGAGCCATACGAGCGGATAAGTGATCTTGAGCAAGGGGTAGTAAACCAGCGCGGCGGGGAACGCCACGCGTTCCGGGTGCATCGCGGCCAGGGTCTTCGGAGCGGTTTCGGCAAACACGAGCACGACCAGTGTGAGCACCACGGCTCCCAGGGCCGCGGCCGGCTCGCCGCCGAGTTTGAATGCGAACACGGCCACCAGCGAGGCTGCGTAAAAATTGACGAGGTTGTTGCCCAGCAGGATGAGGCCGATGAGTCGATCGGGCCGCCTGAGAAGATACTCCGCAAGGCGCGCGCCCCTGTGGCCATGACGGGCCTTGTGCCGCAACTGGTAGCGGTTAAGGCTCATGAGTGCCGTTTCCGAGCCTGAGAAGAAGGCGGAAAGCAGCAGCAACAGCAAGAGCAGGCTGATGGTACCGGCTAAGGGAACGTCATCGCCCAAAGAAGGGCACCTCCGAAAGTGTCAGAACAACCGCAGTTCAACAGCCCGTATACGGTGAGTCAAGAACCGGTGTCTCAGCCCCAGCTACGATTGAAAATTTCCTCGAGAATGAGCCGGCTGCCGAAATAGGCCACGCACAGGACCGCGAACCCTCCAAGGTAGAGGCGCACAGCCTGCTTACCTCGCCAGCCACGGTAGAAACGTCCGGCGAGCAGCACGCCGAAGATGAGCCATGCCAGCAGGGACAAGAGAAATTTGTGGGCGAGGTGTTGTTCGATCAAGTCGTCGACGAACGAGGAGCCGGACACGATCGCGAGCGTAAGGCCGGCAAAACCGGCCGCCGCCAGACCGAACAGCAACTTCTCGGTGGTCTCGAGC
>JAOUNK010000162.1 GCA_029881015.1 Gammaproteobacteria bacterium
CAGAAGAGTCACTACGGTCAACGTGCCGTCATTGGCAACGTGCGACCGGAAATCGATATCGACAACGTGGCCTACGAGCGCTTTACGGAGCAGGGGCCGCTGGCCGTCCTGCCGGTCGCTGACGGGCGCGCCGGCTTTGTCTGGACCGTGTCGGAAGAACATGCCGATCGGGTCATGGCACTCGACGACGCGGCGTTCCTCGCCGAGCTGCAGGAACAATTCGGCTTCCGGCTGGGCACGTTTACGAAGGTCGGCAAGCGAGCGTCGTATCCGCTGATATTGAGCAAGGCATTGCGACTGACCGCCACACGCAGCGTCCTGATCGGCAACTCCGCGCATGGATTGCACCCCGTCTCTGCGCAGGGCTTCAACCTGGGAATGCGGGACGTGGCCGCGATCGTCGATTGCATAGCCGAGTTACCGGCATGCGGTCAGGGCCCTGCCGCCAGGGGCTCCGATCCCGCGGAGATGCTGGAGCGTTATGCGAACTGGCGGCGCAGCGACCAGAAGAAGCTCGTGCGTTTCACCGACAGCCTGGTGAAACTGTTTGTCAGTGAGCGCCGGCCGCTTCGAATCTTGCGAGACATGGGTATGCTGGGCTTCGACCTGGTGCCCGGCGTGCGCTCGGTTTTCGCAAAGCACACCATGGGCCTGGCAGGAAAACTGCCGCGTCTCTCACGCGGAGTCCCGATAAAGTGAATCGGCGTTACCGGATCGTCGTCGTTGGTGGAGGTGTCACGGGCCTCATGGCAGCAACGCTGCTGGCCAAGGGTGAGCAGCGCGATGCGCTGGACATTACATTGATCGATGCGGCTCCGCGCCCGGTCTTTTCGCTGGATAACGATGTCGATCTGCGTGTATCGGCGATCGCGGCGGGTACCGCGGACTTGTTCGACTCCGTGGGGGCGTGGGACTACGCCGCTGCAACGCGAGTGAGCCCATACACGAGCATGCGCATCTGGGATGAGAGCGACACCCCGGAGAGTGCCAGTGCGCTGCGCTTTGACGCGGACGAGTTCGCCGCCCGGCAGCTCGGATTCATCGTCGAGAATGTGCTGCTTCAGGACGTCTTGCTCTACCAGCTCGACAAAACCGCCGCGGCGCTAAGATTCGAAAGTCGGATCAGGGCTCTGCGCCGGAAGCCGCATCGCTACGACGTTGAACTTGAGTCGGGTCAAACACTTTCGGCCGATCTGCTGATCGGCGCCGACGGTGCGCGTTCGTTCGTGCGTTCGTCCGTGGGAATCGACGTCAATGAGTGGCCGTATGAGCAGACGGCTTTCGTCACACACCTGCGTCCCGAAAAACCCCATGGTGGAATAGCCTGGCAGCGATTCCTGCGCGGTGGCCCGCTGGGCATACTGCCTCTTGATGATGGCCGCGTGTCGGTCGTGTGGTCGACCAGCCCGGAGCAGGCACAAGCCGCACTCGCGGCCGACGATGAGGAAACAGGTCGCCTGATCAGTGACGCGTCGGACTATGTACTTGGCGAACTCGTGCTTGCCGGGCCGCAGGGTGCGTTTCCGTTGTGTGCTCGCCACGCCGTATCTTATGTATTGCCGAACCTCGCATTGATCGGGGATGCGGCGCATGCGATTCATCCGCTGGCCGGGCAGGGTGCGAACCTGGGATTGCAGGATGCGGCAGAGCTCGCAGCCCAGGTGTCCCGTGCGCTGGCGGAGGGCCGACACCCGGGCGACCGGCCGGTGTTGAGGCGCTACGAACGTGCGCGTAAGGGCGCCAACGCAACCATGTTGCATTTCATGACTGGCCTAAACCGACTGTTTGCGACAGACTCCAAGCTGATCGGTGCAATTCGATCTGCCGGTATGCGGGCTTTCAACCGCAGCGGGCCAATAAGAGAACAGGCCGTCAAGGTCGCGTTGGGCGTCGATTGACGCTCGGACTGGGGGGATAATGAAGCAGCGATATGTCTACGTGCTCGCGGCGTTACTGACCGTAGTTGGTCTGGCCGTGTTCCTGTACAAGTGGCAGGTGCTCGGCTTCCCGCTGAGCGAGGACCAGGAAAAGCCTGTCTGGACGATCGAGTCGGCTGTGCATTTCGACAGCGGTCCCGGGTCGATAAAGGTGCAGCTGCACATTCCGACACTAACGCCCGGTTTTCGCATGCTCAACGAAAACTCGGTCTCGCGCGGGTATGGATTCAGTATCAACTATGGCAGTGGCGGTCGTGAGGCCCAGTGGGCAATCCGTCGCGCCGATGGCGAGCAGACCATCTACTACCGTATCTCGGTGTATGAAGACGATACCGTCGACGAGTCGGACACGACACCGCCGTTCCCGCCATTGCCCGTTATCAACGAACCACTCAAGACCGCTGTCGATGTTCTGGTAGCGGACGTGCGCGATCACTCGGCGGATACCGCGTCTTTCACGACAGAATTGCTGCGGCGCCTGAATGACCCATCACCCGATCCGAACGTCGAACTCCTGCTTTCCGGCGCGAACAGCGATGCCGAGTTTGTTGATGTTGCTCGAACCATGCTCGCATCCGCGCGTATCCCGGCGCGTACCGTGCACGGGTTCCCATTGTCGGGTCGGCAACGGAGTGCGTCGCTCGTGTCCTGGTTGGAAGTGCACGATGGCGACAGGTGGCTGTACTTCAATCCTGCGACCGGCGAGGCGAATCTGCCTGATCGATTTCTTGTCTGGTGGCGCGGCAACGAACCGTTGGTAAGCGTCGAGGGCGGCAGCAACGTACAGGTCGATTTCGCGATCCAGGAAAACCACCTGGACGCGGTCGCAATCGCGGAGACCCAGGCGGCGCAGCGCGGCGCGACTGCGATCGACTTCTCTCTCTATAGCCTGCCCATACGGACGCAGGCCGTTTACGCAGTGTTGCTCATGATTCCCATCGGTGCGCTGATCATGGTGGTGATGCGCAACATCGTCGGTATCGACGCATTCGGCACGTTCATGCCGGTACTGATCGCACTGGCATTCCGCGAGACCAAACTGCTTTGGGGCGTCGTTCTGTTCACGACTCTCATCGCCCTGGGTCTCAGTATTCGCTTCCTGCTGGATCGATTGCGATTGCTCCTCGTGCCACGGCTCAGCGCCGTGCTCATTGTGGTTGTCATTCTCATGTTGTTCATCAGCCTCGCGTCGCATCGCATGGGCCTGGAAACCGGACTTTCCGTCGCCTTGTTTCCCATGGTTATCATCGCGATGACCATCGAGCGCATGTCGGTCGTCTGGGAGGAACGCGGGCCTGTGGACGCGATGCGCGCAGGGATCGGCAGTTTGTTCGTCGCCGTCGCGGCGTACATCTTCATGGGTATGGCGTGGCTGGAGCACCTCATCTTCACGTTCCCCGAGCTGCTGCTGCTGATTCTCGCGCTGGTGCTTCTTGCCGGGCGTTACACAGGCTATCGCCTTACTGAGCTGAGGCGGTTCAAAGAGCTCGCCCAGCGCTGATGTTTTCCACGGCACGACAACTGCGCAGGAAAGGCGTCCTTGGTCTCAACGAACGCAACGCTGACTTCATCATGCGACTCAATCCGCGGCGCTTCTACCCTCGGGTGGACGACAAGGCCCTGACCAAGAAACTGGCGCTGGCGGCGGGCATGGCTGTCCCGGACCTGTATGGCGTCATAGAACACCAGGGACAGGTTCGACACTTCGACGAGATGGTCGAGGGCCTCACGAGTTTCGTTATCAAGCCGGCACAGGGTAGTGGCGGGGACGGTATCGTCGTCGTGACCGGTCGCAGTGAACGCAAGCGTGACAGTTTTCGGCTGAGCAGTGGCGTGGTGATTTCCAAGGGTGAACTGGAACACCACATCTCGAATATCGTTGGCGGGCAGTACAGCCTGAGCGGCACTCGCGACAAGGCGCTCATCGAGTATTGCGTGCGTTTTGACCCCGTCTTTGCGGCGGTCAGTTACCAGGGAGTGCCGGACATCCGCGTTATCGTGTACCGCGGCTACCCGGCCATGGCGATGGTGCGGCTGCCGACGCGCGCGTCGGATGGCAAGGCAAACCTGCATCAGGGCGCAGTGGGTGCCGGTGTGGATATGGGTTCGGGTGTGACTCTCTCCGGGGTCCTCAATGACGAGATTGTCGATGAGCACCCGGACACGGGCGCGCTGGTCGCGGGCCTGGAAATTCCCCGCTGGGAATTTATTCTCGCGACCTCTGCAAAGGGGCTCGAAGTGACCGGACTGGGCTACCTTGGTGTCGATATGGTTATCGACCGTGATCAGGGGCCGCTGATTCTCGAGATGAATGCGCGACCCGGTCTCAACATTCAGATAGCGAACGGCACCGGGCTTGCGAGCCGGATCGCGCGTATCGACGAAATTTTTGATGCCTCTGCAACGCCGGAGGAACGTGCCGCCATCTCAAGGCGGGAATTCAAACTGGAACGGTGAAGTCAATGACCTCTTATGTACGTTTACTGCTTGTGGGTACGGTGTGCTGCCTCGGATTCGTTACGCAGAGCTATGCCGCTGACGAGGAAGCTGATGCCAATCCGCTTGCGTCGATTCCTCTTCGGCATATTGGCCCTGCAATAACCTCGGGCAGGATTTCGGACTTCGCTTTTTACCCGGGCCAGAACCAGAAGTTCCTGGTCGGTGTCTCGTCCGGCAACTTGTTCCGGACAGAGAACAACGGCATCTCGTGGGATCCCATTTTCGAAAATGAGGGCTCGTACGCGATCGGTGTCGTCGAAATCGACCCCGGCGACACGAAGACCATCTGGGCAGGCACCGGCGAGAACAATGCACAGCGATCCGTCGCCTACGGCGATGGTGTCTACAAATCGATCGATGGCGGCAAGACCTGGAAGAACGTCGGGCTCAAGGATTCGGGCCATATCAGCCAGATCTGGATCAACCCGGATGACTCCGCCGAGGTGCTGGTCGCAGCGCAGGGCCCTCTCTGGAACGATGGCGGCGATCGCGGTCTCTACCGGACGCGCGATGGCGGTACCAGCTGGGAACGTATCCTCGAGATCGACGCGCATACTGGCGTCAACGAGTTCGTCGTCGACCCACGCAACCCCGACATTATCGTGGCATCGACCTACCAGCGCCGCCGCCATGTCTGGGTCCTGATCAACGGCGGGCCCGGCAGCGGTATCCACAAGAGCACCGACCGGGGCAAGACCTGGAACAAGGTGTCTGCCGGACTGCCGAGCGACCACATGGGACGAATTGGCCTCGCGAGCGCAGCGAGCAATCCCGACATGATCTACGCGATCATCGAAGCCAATGATGAGGAGAAAGGTGTCTACCGCTCGACCGATTTTGGCAGTAACTGGGAGAAGCGCTCGGCGTACATGACCACGAGCCCGCAGTACTACAACGAGATTGTTGTTGACCCGCAGAACGAAGATCGCCTGTATGCGCTGAATACTTTCACGATGAAGTCCGAAGACGGTGGGCAGACATTCAGCGCACTGGCTGCCGAGTCCCGTCACGTTGACGATCACGCGCTCTGGATCGACCCTGAGAATTCCGACCACCTGTTTATCGGCGGCGATGGCGGTGTTTACGAATCCTGGGATATGGGCAGCACCTGGCGGCACGTACGCAACCTCTCCATTACGCAGTTCTATCGCATACAGCCGGACTATGCCGAGCCGTTCTACAACGTCTGCGGCGGCACACAGGACAACAATTCGCTGTGCGCGCCGTCGCGTACCACGGTGGTCCACGGCATCACCAATTCCGACTGGCACCTCGTGCTGGGTGGCGACGGCTACGAGCCGCAGTTCGACCCGACCGATCCCGACATCATTTACGCGCAGTACCAGTACGGCGGCCTGGCGCGCTACGATCGGCGCACCCAGGAGCGCGTCTACATTACCCCGCATCCTGAGAGTGGCGAGAATAACTACAAGTGGAACTGGAACACGCCGCTGATCGTAAGCCCGCACGATCCCCGGCGCCTGTACTACGCGGCCGAGTACCTGTTCCGTTCGGACGATCGTGGTGATAGCTGGCGCAAGGTCAGCCCGGACCTGACCCGGCAGATCGATCGCAACAAGCTCGACGTGATGGGGCGGGTCTGGGGAGTCGACACCATTGCCAAGAACGATTCCACCTCGATGTACGGCAGCGCCATCATGATCAGTGAGAGCACCTTGCAGGAAGGGCTGATCTACGTGGGTACCGACGACGGTGTCCTCAACGTAACCGAAGACGGCGGGGCGACCTGGCGGCGCACGACGAAGTTCGCGAATGTGCCGGACATGACCTATATCGATGACGTGCAGGCTTCAGCGCACGATATCGATGTCGTGTATGCCGTGCTCGAAAACCACAAGCGTGGCGACTACAAGCCGTATGTCCTGAAGTCGGAAAACCGTGGCCGCAGCTGGAAGTCGATCAGCAGCAACTTGCCGGCGCGCGGTTCGGCACACACGATCGTCGAAGACCATGTCGATCCGAACCTGTTGTTCGTCGGCACGGAATTCGGCCTGTTCGTCACGCAGGACGGCGGTGCGTCCTGGCATCAGCTCAAAGGCAACTTCCCGACAATCGCCGTACGCGATATCGAGATCCAGGCACGTGAGAACGACCTCGTGGTCGGCACGTTCGGCCGTGGCATATACATCCTCGATGACTACAGCGCACTGCGAACGAAGGCCGCGGATCTCGGTGACTTCGAATTATTCGGCGTTCGCGACCCGTGGTTGTACATCGAAGGAGACCTGTGGGGTGGCGGTGAGAAAGGATCGAGCGGCGATGCCTTCTTCACGGCGCCGAACCCGCCGTATGGTGCCGTGTTTACGTACTACCTGAAAGAAGGCCTGAAGTCGCAAAAGGCGGCGCGCCGCGAGCGCGAGATCGAGCTCGAGAAAGAAGGCGGCAATACGCCTTATCCCTCGTGGGATGCGCTGCGCGCGGAAGATCGCGAGCAGGCTCCGGCCATGTTCGTCATCGTCAAAGACGCGGCTGGCAACGTCGTGCGCCAGGTGAGCGCGAACACCGGCAAGGGTTTGCACCGCAGCGCCTGGGACTTGCGCCTGCCGCCACCCGACCCGATCAGCCTCGCACCGGCCGGGGACAAGCCCTACTGGATACCGGATCCGGTCGGCCCGATGGTATTGCCGGGCACCTACTCGGGACGCCTTGCCGTGGAGAAAGACGGCGTTCTGAAGGAAATCGGCGAGGCGCAGACCTTTGTCGTCAAGCCGCTGGAGGCCAGTCCGGAGATCACGAGTGACCGCCGGGCTCTGCAGGCGTTCCAGATCGAGGTGGCCGGACTGCAACGTGCCGTCGCCGGCAGCGCCTCGGCCATAACGGAAATGCAGAACCGGATTGCACATTTGCGCGCGGCTATCGTCGAAACCCCGGCCGCGAGCGAGGCAGAGCGCGATGTCCTGCAGCAGCTGACCACGCGTCTGGCGGATATCGGCGTGGCCATTCATGGTGACGGGACGGTTGCCAGTCGCAACGAGCCGACACCGATGTCGATCTCCTCGCGCGCATCGAACCTGTACTACAACCTCGTCTACGCGCAGTCACCC
>JAOUNK010000163.1 GCA_029881015.1 Gammaproteobacteria bacterium
GTCGGCGAACGCTTTGCACGCGCGGCTCACTACGCCGCCGAAAACAAGGTGCCGCTCGTGTCGTTTGCCGCCAGCGGTGGCGCACGTATGCAGGAAGCCCTGTTTTCACTGCTGCAGATGGCCAAGACCTCGGCTGCACTTGCGCACCTGGGCGCTACGGGCGTTCCCTATGTGTCCGTCCTCACCGACCCGACGACGGGCGGTGTATCCGCGAGCCTTGCGATGCTGGGGGATGTGAATATCGGCGAACCCGGTGCCCTGATCGGTTTCGCGGGCCCGCGCGTCATCGAACAGACCGTTCGCGAGCGCCTCCCCGAGGGGTTTCAGCGCAGCGAGTTCCTGCTGGATCACGGCGCGATCGACATGATCATGGATCGTCGCAGGATGCGTGAAGAGATTGCCGATCTGCTGGCAAAGTTCGCGCGCAAGCCCAATCCCGTGCGCGCTTCCTGATTCAAAGATGTTGCCTCCCGGCACGCCGCTGTCTGAATGGCTGACGTGGCTCGAGACGCTGCATCCGGAGGAAATTGAGCTCGGGCTCGACAGAGTTCGCGAGGTCCTGGGACGCCTCGACCTGCGGCGTCCCGAGCACGTCTTCCTCATCGCCGGGACCAACGGCAAAGGCTCCTGCGTCGCCATGACAGACGCGCTGTTACGCGCAGCGGAACTGCGTGTCGGCGTTTATACCTCGCCGCATATACTCGACTACAACGAACGTATCGTCGTAGATGGCCGTCCTGCGGGCGACGCAGCCATTGTCGCCGCCTTCGAGACGGTCGAAGCAGCACGTGATGGCGTGCCGCTGACGTATTTCGAATTCGGCACGGTCGCAGCGCTCGTGCATTTCTCCACCACCGACCTCGATGCCTGGATACTCGAGGTGGGCATGGGTGGGCGCCTCGACGCGACGAATGCGATCGAACCGACGGCGACGCTGATTACGACTGTCGCACTCGACCACTGCGCGTGGCTGGGAGACGATATCGAGACCATCGCCGCGGAGAAGGCCGGCATCATGCGCAGCGCCGTTCCTGTCGTGTTTGGCGGAAGTGATGTCCCCAGGGCAATTGTCGCCGCAGCGAAGCGGGTCGGCGCGCCGCTACTGATCCGCGGTCGCGATTATTCGACCGACGGAGTGCCGCAGCCCGGGCTCGCGGGCGAGTTCCAGGTGGGCAATGCGGCAGCCGTACTTGCAATGCTCGACGCCGCCGGTGTTACGGCGGCCACGGCTCCCGATCTCGTCGCGAAAGTCTTGCCGCAGGTTCGGCTCACCGGGCGCGGGCAACGGATCGAAAAGGACGGCACGCATTGGCTGCTCGACGTTGCCCACAACCCGGCGGCCGCAGAGGCCCTGGCGCTTCTGCTTGCCGGCGAGCGGCCTGCCGGCGAAACGACGGCAATCGTCGGCATGCTGGACGACAAGGACGTGGAGGGCGTCGTTACGCCGCTCGACAGGCACGTCGACCGCTGGATTGCCGTGACGGCCGACAGCCACCGGGCCTTGCCGGCTGCCGAACTCGCGCGCCGGCTGGCCAACGCCAGCAATCGACCCTGCCTCGTCGCCGATTCGGTCGAGGAGGCGCTCGAATCGGCGCGACGCGCTGCCGGGATTAATGACAGAATACTGGTCACGGGATCGTTCTACCTGGTTGGCCCCGTGCTCTCGCACCTTGCGCTATACTCGCGACCCGAATCATGATGGAACGTGCTTTGAAAGAACGAATTATCGGCGCCGTGGTACTTGTCGTGTTCGCGGTGCTTGTGGTCCCCATTTTCCTGGACGGCCCGCCCGGTGACCAAGAAATCGTCACGGAACGCGTGTTGTTGCCAGGCCAGGACAACCAGAAAACCCAGACTGTCGTACTGGACAGGGATCGCGATGAACCGGTCCCGAGCGCCAGCGCACAGCCGCAGCCTGAGCCCGCGACCCGAGAGCCGGAGCGCGATGCGCCAGAGCCGGCCGCAGTCCAGCAGCGGGAGCCGGAGAAAGCCCCAGAGACCCCGGCGCCAACACCGGCGCTCACCCAGCCCGCTGCCTCGACGACCGGTATGTGGGCCGTGCAGCTCGGCAGCTTTTCGAACAAGGACAATGCCGAGAAACTTGCCGCGGATTTACGCAAGCAGGGCTACGCCGCATTCCTGAGCCAACTCTCGACCGACACGGGCCAGTTGCACCGTGTGCGTATCGGGCCGCAGAAGGACCGCGCCAGTGCCGAGGCCATGGCCGGTCGCCTGGCGAAAGTCGGTCACAAGGGACAGGTTGTGCCGCACCCATGATATTATCCGCTTCCGTTCCGGCCCCTGACCGACAGACCTGAGACGACATCTCCGATGCCGATCATAGACATCCTCATTGCCGTTGCTGTTGCAATCTCCGTTGTCGTCGGGATCTTCCGGGGCTTTGTCAAGGAAGCGATTTCCATGGCCGCGCTGCTGTTCGCCATCTGGGCGGCGCTGTACTTCGGACCGTCGGTTGGCGACGTGTCGGAAAACTGGTTCAGCTCCGAAGAGTTACAGATGTGGTTCGGGCGAGTCCTCGTCTTTGCCGTTGTCCTCGCGATCGGCGGCCTGCTCGGCTGGGGAATTTCGAAGCTCGTACGCCTTTCGGTACTGAGCGGAATGGACCGTTTCCTGGGCTCATTGTTCGGTGCCGTTCGTGGCATCTTGCTGGTAGCCGTATTTATTATCGGCGGACAGTTTGCCGGCTTCGACAATGACGAATGGTGGCTGAACTCGCGAATCGTCCCGCATCTCGAAGTGGTTGCCGAGTGGATTAAGGTCATGGCCCCGCAGGGCCTGGAATTGATAACACCTGACGACGCAGTGAAATCGCTGCCGTCCGATGGACCGATTGAGCTCTGAGAGAGAAGCTTATCTATGTGTGGCGTCGTAGGAATCGTAAGTACGCAACCGGTTAACCAGGCCTTGTACAACGCCTTGACGGTATTGCAGCACCGGGGCCAGGATGCGGCG
Source organism: Gammaproteobacteria bacterium (assembly GCA_029881015.1). Classification (GTDB taxonomy): domain Bacteria; phylum Pseudomonadota; class Gammaproteobacteria; order Steroidobacterales; family Woeseiaceae; genus UBA1847. The sequence goes on from JAOUNK010000163.1 coordinate 2,974, forward strand.
GGAATCGTGACCTGGAGCGAAGAACACGGCCTCAAGCAGCGCAAGGGCAACGGCCTCGTGCGGGACGTATTCCGGAGTCGCCACATGATGAGCCTCAAGGGTCACGTTGGTATCGGTCACGTGCGCTACCCAACGGCAGGCGGCGCCAGGTCCGCCGAAGCGCAGCCCTTCTACGTGAACTCGCCCTACGGGATTTGCCTCGCCCACAACGGCAACCTGACCAACTACGACGAACTCGCCGAGTTGCTGATCTGTGAGGATCGCCGCCACCTGGCAACGAACTCGGATTCGGAGGTCCTGCTCAACGTGTTTGCTCACGAGTTGCAGATTCGCGTCAACGGCAAGCCCACCGTGGAGAACATTTTCGACACCGTGGAGGCTGTGCATCGTCGCTGCAGTGGCGGTTACGCCATCGTCGCAATGATTATCGGCTTTGGCATCGTGGCCTTTCGGGATCCGAACGGCATTCGGCCGCTGGTGCTCGGTGAACGCGACAACGACGGGCACAAGGATTACATGGTGGCTTCGGAGAGCGTGGCGCTCGACGCCTTGCAGTTCGAACGGGTTCGCGACCTGCGGCCCGGCGAGTGCCTTTATATTCAGAACGATGGCGTGCTGAACGCCCGCAGTTTCCCGGGAGAGGTCAGGCACACGCCCTGCATCTTCGAGTACGTGTACTTCGCCCGGCCCGACTCGATCCTGGACAACCTGTCCGTGTACAAGACACGCTTGCGTATGGGTGAGCAGCTTGCCGGCAAGATCGTGCGCGATTTCCCCGATCACGACATCGACGTCGTCATCCCGATCCCGGACACCTCCAGTACCTCGGCCCTGCAGGTGGCCTATCACCTGGGCGTCAAATACCGTGAAGGCTTTATCAAGAACCGCTATATCGGGCGGACTTTCATCATGCCGGGGCAGGCCGAGCGCATGCAGTCCGTGCGCCGCAAGCTGAATGCGATCGACCTCGAATTCCGTGGCAAGAACGTGTTGCTGGTGGACGACTCGATCGTGCGCGGCACGACCTCGCAGCAGATCATCAAGCTCGCGCGGGAGGCCGGGGCCAAGAAGGTCTATTTCGCCTCTGCCGCACCGCCGGTGCGTTACCCGAACGTCTACGGTATCGACATGCCGGCCGCGTCAGAGCTGATTGCGAACGGTCGAACCGTCGAGGAGATCGAGAAGATCATCGGCGCCGATCGCCTGATCTACCAGGATCTGCACGGGCTGGTCCGCGCCGTGCGCCACGGCAATTCGGCAATTACGGAGTTCGATACGTCCTGCTTCTCGGGCGAGTACGTGACCGGCGAAGTGACGCCCGAGTATCTTGACGAACTCGAAGCGCGCCGTAATGACGCGGCGAAACAGGCTCGCGCAAAGAGCTCCTCGTCGGGCGCGAAGGTTGTCTCGCTGTAGCATGCACTTGTAGGAGCGCGTCCGCGCGCGCGACAATCGAAATCCTATGAGTATCAAGGTCATGATCATCGATGAGCAGGCGGATTTTCGCAGCCTGCTCATGCACCACGTCACCACGCACTGGCCCGACGCGATCATCTCGGCCTACGATCCGACGGCGGCCGGGCACCTGCCGGACGAATTCTCGGGGGCCGGTAACGACCTGGTCCTTCTCGGGAGCCGCCACGGCGATCGCGATGGCGTCGAGGTGCTGCGGCGTTTCCTGAAGCGCGAGAACTTCCCACCCGTGGTCTACTTCGGGACCGAGGATGACGAGAAGGAGGCGCACGATCTGCGGCCGGACGCTCACTTCATTCGCGGTCACATCAGTCATGACTCGCTGATCGTCGGGCTGAGCGACGTACTCCTGTCGCGGCAGCGCGTTGCGTCGACGTCATCGCTCTTCCTCGGCGACATGCGTACCGGCATACACCCGCTGATCAAGGGTTATCGATTCATGCGCAAGCTGGGCTCAACCGAACACTCGGGTGTGTATCTTGCGGAACGTGAGTCGACACATCTGCAGGTTGTACTCAAGGTGCTACGCCAGATGCCGGGTACCGACGAAACGATCGGCGCATTCGATCGCTTCCTGCAGGAGTACGAGACCATCGCGGCGATGGACCACCCGAATATCGTACGCATTTACGATCTAGGCGTAGGGGACGATCATGCGCATATTGCGATGGAGTACCTGGCCGGAGGTGACCTGCGCCGCAGGATCGAAAAGGGCATCCCGGAACGGGCGGCAGTGCAATACCTGCGACAGATCGCGAGCGCGTTGTCTGCGGTGCATGCAAAGGGTGTTCTGCACCGTGACCTTAAGCCCGGCAACATCATGTTGCGCAAGGACGGATCGATTGCTCTCATCGATTTCGGTCTCGCGAAAAGTGCGAAGCTCGAGAGCGAGATTACCGACAAGGGGGAGATTTTCGGCACGCCGTACTACATGAGTCCCGAGCAGGGTCACGGCAACGCGGTCGATGAGCGCAGCGACATCTACAGCCTCGGTGTGATTTTTTTTGAAATGCTCACGGGTACGAAGCCGTTCAAGGCGGATACGGCGATGGGCATCATCTACCTGCACGGCAATGCCCCCATACCGTTGCTGCCGACCCGGTTTGCGAAGTACCAGGCGCTGTTGAACATGATGCTGGCGAAGTCGCCGGATGACCGGCTGCAGTCGGCGACGGAGATCGAAGAATGGCTGTAGACGCGCAGGTACCGGCGGCGATTGCGGAATTCCTGGATGCGCCGACGCCGGACGCGTGGCTCGATGTCGCGACCGGGCGCGTGCCGGAGATGCTGCTCGATCATGCCAATTGTGAACTCAAGGCGGCGTCGACGGCCCTGGGATTCCTGTACCGCTACCCGGCACGAATCGCGTTAGCGCAACGCATGTCGCGACTCGCCCGCGAAGAATTGCGGCACTTCGAGCAGGTGCGCTCGATCATGGACGATCTCGAGATTCCCTTCGAGCGGCTGTCCGCGTCGCGCTATGCCGGCGGTTTGCGCGAGGCCGTGCGCCCTGAAGAGCCCTACAGGCTGCTGGACTTGCTGCTGATTGGTGCGCTGATCGAGGCGCGATCCTGCGAGCGGTTCGCAAAAATCGCACCGCGATTGCCGGAGAAGCTCGGACGATTCTATAGTGGCTTGCTGGCGTCAGAAGCCAGGCACTTTGGACATTACATTGCGTTTGCGAAGTCGGAATGCGGCGTGGGCGCGGCGGAAATCGATGCGCGTCTCGGTGAACTCAAGCAACTGGAAGCCAGGCTCGTGACCGAGCCCGACAGCGAGTTCCGCTTTCACTCCGGGCCGCCATCGGCATAGGTGCCAGTCTCCCTATGGGCGTGGCAGTTCCTCGAGCCGCGGTCCGTCTTCATCCCACTCCACCAGGCTGCCTTGCTCGTACCAGTCGCCGAGTACGATGCGATGCACAGGGCGTTCGTCCACGTGGAACGGATGGACGGCCGGGCGATGGGTATGACCGTGCAGCAGGATGTCGGCACCGGATTCCCGGATAGCCTGTTTGACGGCGTCCTGGTTCACGTCCGCAATCTCGTCGTCCGCGGACTGCCCGCGCGCCATACTCTGTTCGCGCGCCTGCCGGGCAAACGCAACACGTTCCTCGATCGACCTGGACATCATCATTGCCTGCCAGTCCGGGTTGCGCGTCATGGCCCGTACTTGCTGGTACTCGACATCGTCGGTGCACAGGGCATCGCCGTGGCTGAGCAGGACCTTTTCGCCGTGCAACTCGAGAGCATGCGGGTCGCCGAGCAGGGTTACGCCGGTGTCGCTGGCGAACGTCTCGCCGATCATGAAGTCGCGATTGCCGTGCATGAAGAACACCGGTACACCGGCGTCGGACAGCTCGCGCAGCGCAACTTTCATCCGCGCGTAGTAGGGGTTCGGGTCATCGTCGCCGATCCAGGCCTCGAAGAGGTCGCCCAGAATATAAAGCGCATCCGCCTGCCGTGCGGGACCGGCGAGGAAAGCCAGGAACTGCTCGCCGATCTCGGGCCGGCCGGGCTCAAGGTGCAGGTCGGAGACAAAAAGTGTCGCCATGATGTCAGCGCTGCACGCGCGTCATGTTTTCGATGATCACAGGAATAATGGGCGCCGGTGCACCGCCGGGACCGTTCGGCTCGGTCTCGTAGGCGGCGATCAGGTCGACAACGTCCATTCCTTCAACCACAAAGCCGAATACCGTGTAGCCCCAGCGCCCCTGGGTGGGATGTTTGACGGGGTCGAGGTTGGCGGTGTTCGGGTCTTCAGCGACGTTGTTGACAACGTTGATGAAAAACTGGGTGCCGGCGGAGTGCGGGTCGCCCGTACGTGCCATCGCGATCGTGGAGCGCAGGTTGGGGAGCCCGTTGCCCGACTCGTTGGGTACCGTCTCACTGCTCTCGCGCAGGGTGAAGTCTTCCGTGAAGCCGCCGCCCTGGATCATGAAGCCGGGGATGATGCGGTGGAAAACAGTGCCCGTATAGAAGCCTGAATCCACGTTCTTGAGGAAATTGGCTACCGTGAGC
>JAOUNK010000006.1 GCA_029881015.1 Gammaproteobacteria bacterium
AAGCATGTAGTCGATGGCCTCTTGCCGCGTCCATCGCTGATGGTGGATGCCCGTGTCGACGACGAGTCGCACGGCCCGGAACAGCTCCGCCGTGAGGCGCCCGATGTTGTCGGCCGGGGCCGGCAGCAGCCCCTGCTCCCATGCCACGCGTTCCGCGTACAGCGCCCATCCTTCGACATAGGCCGTGAACAATGAGAAGCGGCGCAGCAACGGCATGCCCTCCAGCTCCAGGGCGATTGCGATCTGGAAATGATGTCCGGGGATGCCTTCATGAACGGCGAGGGTCCGCATGCCGAATTTCGGCGTCGCCTTGATGTCGTAGAGGTTCGCGTAGAAGCGGCCCGGCCGGGTGCCGTCGAGCGCAGGCTGTTCGTAGTAAGCGCCCGGCGCCGTCGCCTCCTTGAACTCGGGAATGCGCACAACTTCGAGACCCGCTTTCGGACGGAGGTTGAAGACGCCGTCCAGGTTCGCGTTGAACTCGTCGAGCATCGCCTGGTAATCCTCGAGAATCTGCGCCCGGCCCTCGTCGCTGTCTTCATAGTAGAACTCGGGCTTCGACGAGTAAGCGTCCATGGCCTCCGTGTAACCTTGCGATGTATCGATGCCTTCCGCCGCAAAGATCTCCATCATCTCGGCCTGGATGCGGGCCACCTCGGCCAGTCCAGTCTGGTGAATCTCGTCGGCCGTGTAGTCCGTGGTCGTGAACAGGCGCAGCGCGAGCGTATACGCCGCAGCCCCGTTCGGCAGGTGCCAGTAGCCGTCATCGTTGCCGGCTTTCGCCTCCAGCTCACTGAAGTAGTTGATGAACTGGTCGTAGGCCGGGTAGATGCTGTCGTTGATTGACGCCACTACTCGCTCCAGGATTGCCGCGGCCTGCGCCGCGTCGATGTCCTCGGCCTCGTCCATCTTCTTGGCCAGCGACGTATACAGGATGTTCTCTTCTGCAGGCGTCGCCACGAACTCACGCATCTGGTCGAGCACGCGATCGATGACGAAACGTGGCGGGATGATGGCCTTGTCTTCCCGGATTTTCAGGCCGAGCAGATACTGCTCGTGCTTGCGCGGCAGCTCGCTCATGCGTGAAAGGTAGTTCTCGGCGTCTTCGAGCGAGTGCACCTGGTGGGCCGAGTCCATGAAGCTGGGGAACGCGCTCTGGATGCCACCCATCTGGTTGGCCGGGTAGGTGTGATAGCGGAACGGCTCGAGGTCCAGGATCATGTTCGTCAGGTACTGCGTGATTTCCTTGGACAGGCGTTGGCTGTCATCGAGGTCCGCATCGTCGTAGCGCTGCAAGCCTGCGCCATACTCTCTCATGAGGTCGAAGAACTCGTCCGTCCTGTCCGGGTGTACGTCATCCAGGTGCGCGTTGTGGCCCGTTATGCCCATGGACTCGAGAAAGCCGAGTTGCGTCAGCATCTCGGGGTCCTGAAAGGCGATCTTTACCGGTGTGCGGTCAAGATACGCGCGGAACATGAACGGCTTGTCGGCGTACCATTCGTGCGCGGCGAATGAGCCCCCGCCCACGATGACGACCAGCACCAGGATACCAACCCACTTGAGAATCTTGCGAAGCATGTGTCTACCTTTCGATGCGCGGATGTTCAGGAAGTGACATTATCTAGTACGCTCTCGGTATGCCAGCCCATTCCCGACCCAAATTCATCATTGTCTGCCTCGCAGCCCTCGCGGGGTGCGTCACCACGATGCCGGTCGACACGCCCAAACAGGTGCTGATCCCCCTCTTGTACGCAACGGACCGGCATGTCGACCTGTCCACCGATGCCTCCTCGTTCTACGGTACCGACCGGGGCGGCCTGGCGTTCGGCAAGACGACCGTGGCGCTGAGCCCGAGGAAAGAAGGCGAGTCGCCGTTCGCCGACTGGTCGCGCTGGCAACCGCGCAGCGATGCGTCACGCAATCGTAATGAGCTGCTTGCCGTCTCCCCGCTCGATCGCGAGGCGTTCAGTGCCGAGGTGGGCCGGTCCATATTCTTGTACATCCACGGCTTTCGCCGGGACTTCGACATCGCCGCTATCGACCTCGCGCTCGTGGTGTACGAAGCCGATCTGCACAGCGTACCTGTGCTCTTCAGCTGGCCTTCCGGAAACTCGGTTCTCGGTTATGCCGGTGACAAGACGAACATGCGATGGGCGACCAGCGACCTACGCGACACGATCAAGCTCCTCCTGAGCCTGCCGACCGTGGACACCGTGCATATCGCCGCGCACAGTCTCGGCAGCAGCGGCTTACTGGACGCACTCGAGCGGCTCAGTCACGATGACGACGCGCGAATCGACAAGATCGGCGAAGTCATCCTTGCATCGCCCGACGTCGACTCGGACCTGTTCCGCCGCGAACACCTGCCGGTATTGCGCAGCATCGGGTCGCGCGTCACGCTATACGCCACCGACAACGACGTGCCCCTGCAGACCTCCCAGAGAGTGAACCGCAATGATCGTCTCGGCAATGCAAGCACGGAGATCTTCATCGAAGAAGGCATCGAGACCGTCGTCTTCTCCGACGTCGTGACGTTCATGAACAGCCATGACGCTATTGTGGAGATTGGTGCCGTACAAGCCGACCTGCACCACCTGCTCGAGGGCCGCCTTGGCGCCGACGAGCGCCCGACCGTCGAGGCCGTCGATACCGAGCGCGGCCGCTACTGGCGAGCCTTGCCGTTTTCAGCTCAGTGAACGACCGGCCCGTGGAGGCCGGTAAGTTCCCAACGCCCCAGTGAGATCGGGATGCTGTCGATGGCGTTGAGTCGGTCGAAGAAATCCTTCAACCGGAATTCCTCACCCCGCTGCTCGAGCTGCCACGCATAGTCTTTGAGGGTCTCATCCAGCAGGTACTTGCCCGTTACGTAACTCGTGCCGTACCCCGGCTGCCGCAAGTACAGGTGCTGCTCGAACTGGACCAGGCCTTCCTCAGTCTTCATCCAACCCCGCGGCGTCCATTCGATGTGCAGGCGGCCGGCCTCCGCCATCGTCATATCGTTCGCGTGCGCATAGAGGGAACCAAGACCCCGCGCCGCACGCTGCGCCAGCAGGATCCAGACCAGTTCGCGAGAGCGCGGGCTATCGTCGTACAGTCCTGCATTCATGAAGATCTCTTCGACGGCCGTTGCCGTGCCTTCGTTGCGACTGTCGAAAATGTTGTAGAGCAGCGCACTCTGACGTACCGGGCTCATATGGGGTTCGAGGTCCATCCGTGCAAGCTCGAACCAGTGGTAGAAATGCGTAAACAATGGTGCGGGATCGTAGTGCGCGGTTATCAGGAAGAAGTTGCGGCTATCCTCGGGCACGAATGAACCGGCCTGTGCCCGCAGTGCGGGTTCCATGTAGTCGGCGACCGTCACAACGTCTTTCTCGTCGAGGAACGTCATGATCCGCCGAATCGCGTCGTTCGCCATGACATCATATTCTGCCGGCGTGCTGGCCGCGACGAGCGGGGGCAGATCGCGGTTGCGGTGCTCTTCGAGCTTGAGCATCGACCACGCACGTGCCAGCTCACGCTTCAGCAAGCGAACTTCGTCTTCCCAGGTCATCGGCACAAGATGGACGTTGTTCTGGTACCAGGTGTAATTTTCCTTGCCGATGCCCGATGGTCCGGTTTTCGTTTTTGCTTCTTCCTCAAGCCAGGTGACAAACTCGTCGGTCGCGGCGACGCTTTTGTTGACGATGTCCTTCAGAGCGTCACCCGCAGAGTCATCGACCTTCTCTCTGAGATCACGCAGCGTGGCACCCTGCTCGCGTATGTCACGTATACCGGCGATCCATAATTCACGCGCGTTGCCGGTGAGGTTCTTCCGCGCCTGTTTCATCAGCGGCGCGATAACGGCCAATTCCGCGGTCAGTCGCCGCTCCTCCGGCCCGGACAACGGGAAGTCGTAAGTCCAGAGCTCCACTACAGCGTGGTGAGTAGGCCCTTCGTGTCCTGGGACGTCGCTGCGGTAGGTCCAGATGCTGCGGTAGAAAGCGGGGTCGCGCACCCATGGTTGCAGCACACGCTCGTTGAAGTCGTAACCGTTCATTTCGGCACGCACAAGATCCATTTAGGGTGCCAGTCACCTTATTAATCACTTAATTAATAGGGTGACTGGCACCTATACAAACGCCTATACAAAGAACGGCGAGACAATCGTGAGACTGTCTCGCCGCGTCTTTTCTGGCCGGACTTGGCTACAGGCTGATGCGCAGATCGACGTAGTAGTAGCGTCCCCAGTCACGATGCGCGTCCTGTGCAAACCCGTACGACGAGTCCGCAATCGGCGCGCGTGCATCCGTGATGTTGTTGAGGCCCAGCCGAATCCGCATGTCGGTATCACCGATATCGAACTTGTAGTCGAGCTTGCCGTTGTAGGTCGTCATTGACGGAATCCGGAACGGTGCGCCGCTCGACAGGATCTGGTGGAAGCCGCCGATCTTGAAGCCCTGGATCGACGCAGACCAGTCGGACTTCTGCCACGCGATACTCGCGGAATGCCGCCGCTTCTGGTTGCCATCGATCCCCAACAGGTCACCCAGGCCGACCAATGGGTAGACGATGGTCGGATCCGACGCTTTCCCTTCCAGGACCGTCGTGGTCAGCTCGCCGGACGCCGTCTGCTCGAACCGGGTGTAATAGGAACCGTTGTAGCGCAGGTCAAAGTTGCCGATACGCGAATCGAAATTGAAATAGATGCCAATGTCGACGCCCGCCAGCTCCCTGGTATCCAGGTTCGTATAAACATCGGTCACGTAGTTGACACGCCCCACCGGACACAAGCCTGCAGCCAGGTAGGCGTCGATGAGATCCGTGTCAGCCGGATCAGCGTCCTGACGTATGACGTTGGGGTTGCCTACGACATTACCGCAATCCGATATTCCCGCCCGCCGGCGCAGCACCAGGTCATAGAGCATGTGGTTTTCTTCGCCGAACAGACCGACGGTCTTGTTCTTCTTGATGGTCCAGTAGTCGGCCGTGAACGTCAGGTTCTGCAACGGCTCGTAAACGAGTCCGAACGACTGGTTGGTCGACTCTTCCGCTACCAATGACGTGCTGCCGGTTGCCTGGCGCTGGATGCTGTAGTCACAGTCCTCCGTGCCGGCGCCCTGAGCGTTACCGTAGAAGCAAACCCAGTCGTTCAGCGTGTTGGACCGCGCCACGAACGCCTCGTTGATCGTAATAAGGTTCGGTGCACGGAACGCTTCCGACCAAGAGCCGCGGAAGAGCAGGCTGTCCACGGGGCGCAGGCCAAAGGCCACCTTGCCGACACCGGTGCTGCCGATGTCGTCGAAATCCTCGAAACGATAGGCGAGCTGGACGTCCAGCGTCTCGTGCAACGGCAGCTGGAATTCCACGAACGCGGAACTCGTCGTGCGGTCACCGGCACCATCTGGTGTCGGGCTCGATCCCACGACATCCGACGTCAGCGGATAGGTCTCGCCATCGAAGTCGGTAAACCGGATGGTCCCGTCGAGGCGTGGGTCACGATCGTCCTTGTAGTCTTCCTTGCGCCACTCGACACCCGCGACGAAACCGGCCGGACCGGCCGGCATCTTGAAGATCTCCGCATTGGAGAACTTGGCATCCCACATCGAAAGTGTTGTCTCTCCCTTGCGGTAGACATCGACGTAGGCGCGCTCGACGTTTGAATCGGCACCGCCGTTGAACGGGTTGAAGGCCGCCGGCGTCGGGTCGAAGAGCGCCTCGGTAATCAGGGTATTCGAGAGACGATTGTGCGTGATGTCGTCCCGGGTCGCTTCCGACCAGACAACCGCGGTCTCCCAGTCCCAGTTGCCTTTGGAGCCACGCAGTCCGCCAAGGAGACGAATCGCGTCGCCGTCGTTATTGGTGACGCGCGGATTCATGGCGAATCGGTAGTTGTCGATGCGCAGTTCCAGGCCACCGTCGGGAACATCGGCCAACAATTCACCTGTCGGGTCCGGCAGGCGATTCGGCGAGCCCAGCGGGCCGAGCGGGTTCCAGTAATTGGCCGCGCCAACGCGCAGCGGCACTGCGGTCAACGTCGTGCTCGGATCGAACACGCGCACCGTTTCGGACTTGTAGACATAGAAGTCCGCGAAGAACTCGAGACCCGAGTCCATCTCGTGATTGAGGTAACCAAAGAGCGTGGTGCGTTCGAGCTCCGAGAGCAGATCGCGGTTTTCATTCAGGTTATAGCGATACGTGCCCTGGCCGTCTTCGTGCAGGCAGGTGGTGCCGTTGCCCAGTTCATAGCCGCCGGCACACCTGGGCTCACCAATCGGATAGGTTTCGAATTCGCCGGCGCCGTCAGTCACGTCTTCTGTGCGCAGGCTATGGCTGCTGTTGAGACTCGACACAACGTCGAACTGTCCGAACAGGGAGTTTGCGCTGTCGTTGCGGAACTGGGTGCTGGTCGCGTAGATCGACCTCGGATCGTTCGCCGGGAGGTCTGCGAACCGGTAACGGAAATCCGAGTTCGCCCAGCGCGGGTCATCCTGCGAGTTGACAGGATCGCGGCCGTAGTAATTGGCGAACAGGCCGACGTGTGTCGCTCCGCCGTTGAAGGCTTTGCCCCACTCGATCGAAAACGATTCGTCATTGCGCGGCAGGTTGTCGAAATCGGTAAAGCGGCCGCGAATCGTCAGGCCTTCGAAGTCGTCCTTGAGCACGGTATTGAGTACACCCGCAACCGCGTCAGCACCGTAGATAGCGGAGGCGCCGTCACGCAGAACCTCCAGTCGTTGCACGCCGTAGACCGGGAGGTGGTTTGAGTTCACCGAGTTGACCGGCACGAAGCTGCCACCGACTTCCTCGGTCTGGTAGGTCGCCATGTTCACCGTGCGCCGTCCGTTCAGCAGTACGAGCGTATTGCCCGTGCCGAGGTTACGCATGTTGATGGCACCGACGTCGCCGCGCGCCGCGTTGACGCCGCCGGCCGTATCCGACTCACTGAAGAAGTTCTGGCCCAGCTCGGGAATCATGTCGATGAGTTCATCGCCCGATTCGATACCCATGATCTCGATATCTTCCGCGTTGAATACCGAGACAGCCAGTGCGTCGGTGATTTTGGCGCCCTTGATCTGGGTACCCGTGACGGTGATCTCGTCGACGATATCCTCTTCTTCGTCCTGGGCCTGGGCAAGCCCGGTGCCGGTCAGCAAGAGAGCCGTTGTTGCAAGCAAACTCGCCCGCAACAGAGCGTCCAATCCATATTTCCTGGTCTTCATTATTATTCCCCCGAATGTTTCGGCTACCGCGCTGCGCAGTAATTCTCTAAAACTAGCAACCACCGGATTTGGTAGCCAATAGCAACGCTTCCGAGCCCCATAGACCAAGGTTATACTAGGCCAAAAGGAACCGCCATGCGCCTGCGCCAAATCGAGGTCTTTCACGCCGTGTACAGCACCGGCACGATGACCAACGCTGCCGCAAAACTTAACGTCTCGCAACCCTCTGTGTCCAAGGTGCTTGCACATGCCGAGCAGCAACTGGGCTACCGGCTCTTCGACCGCGTCAAGGGCAAGCTGATTCCCACGCCAGAAGCACACCAGCTCTTCAAACATGTCCGGGACGTTTACGAGGATGTAGACCGGCTTCGGCACGTCGCACAGAACCTGAACGCAACGAGCGCCGGCCGGATCCGGGTCGCCAGTACACCGGCGTTCGGCCTCGAAATCCTGCCACGTGCCATTGCGACGTTTCGCGAAGACCATCCTGATGCCGTCTTCGAAATCGAGACGCTGCATCTCGACGAGATACATCACGCCTTGCTGGAGTCGCGCATTGATATCGGCCTCGCTTTCGACCCTTCCAGCCACCCCGGGATCGAACGCAGAAAACTCGCGCGGGCGCGCTTTGTTGTTCTCGCACCGGACGATGCCGAGTTTGGCGACAGGAAATCGCTGACCGTGGAGGATTTGAGGAACCGCCCGTTTATCGGCCTGAATAGCAGGAGCCCGCTCGGTCGCATACTGTCGGAGTTCCTGGAGTCGAGCGATGTGGCGCCTCGCGTCGTCGCCTGGACGGAGACCTACCACATCGCCAAGGCACTCGTCGCCTCGGGTGCCGGGGTCACGATTACCGACGAAATTACAGCCCGCTCCAGCATCGGTGGCAGCGTCGTCCAGCTGCCGCTGGAGCCTGCCGTGGAGTTCGATGTCACGCTGTTGCAACTCGCCGATACGCCGCTGTCGATCGCCACAAAGCGCTTCGCGGGACACCTCGGTGCGCTGGTGAAGAACATGCTGCCCGGCACCAGGTCGCGCACCCATAGCCAAAAGCTATGGGTGTCGGAACAATGATCATTGGAGCGGGGAAAGCGTCGCTCAGTAGTATCGGCTACACGTTCTGAGAGGACATTCGGATGCACGTAGTCGTTCTCGGCGCCGGCGTCGTCGGCGTCACAACCGCCTATTACCTGTCGCAACTCGGTTGCCGGGTTACCGTCGTGGATCGTGCCAGCGAGGTAGGCGACGGCGCGAGTTTCGCGAACGCGGGACAACTGTCCTACAGTTTTACCGATGCGCTGGCGAAACCCGCGTTCCTCAGTCACCTTCCGGCACTCATCCTGGGACGCGACGATGGCGCCCAGGTGCGCCTGTCCCCGGGCCTCGTGGCGTGGGGCATGCGATTCGTAGGCCAGTGCACGACGCGGCATGCGCGGGAAAACACGCTGGCCGTCCTGAAGATCGCGATGCGTTCGGCCAGGCTGCTGACCGAGCTGCGCGAGGAGCTGCCGTTTGATTTCTGGCACCGCCAGGCGGGCAAACTCGTGCTCCTCAGCGACCAGGCCGAGATCGACGGCGCGCAGGCCACCGTGAAGCTGAAGCAGGAACACGGTTGCGATGCGCGGCTGCTGTCGCGCGCAGAAGCGCTGTCCGTCGAGCCCGCGCTTGAACACGTCAGCGAGGACGTTGCCGGAGCCGTGTACTCGGGAAGCGATGAGGTCGCCGACTCGCAGAAATTCACAGCAGGGCTGCGGGACTGGCTCGAGGCGAACCGCTCGGTTGATTTCCGCCTGTCCGCCAATGCGACAAAGCTGGTCGCCAGTAACGGGCAGACGCATGCCGTCGTCGTCGATGGCGACGAGCTCGAGGCGGATGCGTTCGTCGTTTGTACCGGCGCCTGGAGCCCGGCCCTTCTGGGTACGGTGGGGATCAACCCGCACGTCTTTCCGGTACGTGGCTACAGCATCACCCTGCCACCCGGTGTGCAAGCGCCCTCGGTGAGCATGACGGCCCTCAAGTACCGCATGGTCTACAGTCGGCTCGACGGGCTGATTCGGATCGCCGGGTTTGCCGACTTCCGCGGCTTCGATACCAGCACAGACGGCCAACGCACGAACTTCCTGCTTGACCTTGCCCGGCGCTACGCGCCGCTCGCGGCTGATTATGGTGCCGAGGACATACGGCCCTGGGGCGGGTTTCGGCCGATGACACCGAACGGCCAGCCGCGGGTCGGGCCCACCCGATCCAGGGGGCTGTTCGTCAACACGGGCCACGGCATGCTGGGATGGACACTCGCGTGCGCAACCGGCTATGACGCCGCGCAGGCGGTCGCACAGGCTCACTGAATCCTGGCAGGGTTTGGCCACGATCAAGCGACTCATCGCGCAGGCGCCGGTCGGACAAGTACGAAGATTCCCTGGTGCTGAAGATCAGCGACCGTCTATTCGTCAGTCGCAGGCGCGTCACGCGGCTCAAGGACGACGCCCGGCCAACCTGACCGCAGGTTCAGATCGCGCTGCGGGAACGGTATTTCTATGCCGTACTCGCGGAGCTTCGTCTCCAGCGCCCAGAGATACGCCGCACGCGTTCGTGTCGGCCGACGTGCACCCTCGCGATTTACCCAGACCGTCAGCAGGAAGTTCAGGCTGCTGTCACCGAATTCGACCAGCCAGACATCCGGCTGCCGCCGCTTGATGTGCGTCAGCGTGTAGGACACTTCATCGGCGGCCTCTATAGCCGCCTTGCGGACGACATCCTTGTCGCTGCCGTAGGCCACGCCGAACGGAATGCGAACTCTCAGGACCCGTTCACCCAGGGTCCAGTTCGTCAGGCGCGTCGTCACGAACTCGGAGTTCGGTACCACAATATCGATGTTGTCGTTGGTATTGATCAGCGTGCTGCGCACGTTGATCGCCTTGACCGTCCCTGTCAGTCCCGTGTCGAGTTCGATGTAGTCGCCGACACGCAGCGTATGCTCGAACAGGATGATCAGGCCGGACACGAAATTGCTGACGATGGACTGCAGACCGAAGCCGATGCCGACGGAAAGTGCACCCGCAACCAGGGCGAGATTGCTGAAGTCGAGACCAACGGAGGTCAACGCGATAAAGACCGCGATGATGATAATCGAGTAATGCGCTAGCCGACCGAGCGTATACAGCGTCGCCTGGTCACCGCTCGTATCCCGGTCACTCATCCGGCGGATCGCATAACGAACGGTGCGGGACAAGAGAAACGCGATGAGCAGGATGAGGAACACGCGCAGGACATCGCGTCCCGTAACGGGAGTCTCGCCAATGTGGAACAAGGACACGTCGGCCAGGCCTTTGACGCGCTGGTAGGCGTTCTGCACCTGTCGACTGGCAGCCTGTAGCCAGGACGACAATGCACCGGACGACTCCGCCACGGCGCTGTCCACCACCGCTGCCAGCAACTCGACGTCGGCCGTGGCGCCCTCAACCTCGCCGATGCGCGACAGTGTTTCCTGCACCGTCGCAAGGCGCTCATCCAGGAGTCGTCGCGATGCCCGATTGAGTCCGCTGCGATCCGTGGTCTGGACGGTCAGCAACTCGTCCTGGCTGTCCTGGCGCCAGGCCGGCACCCTGAGCGGTACCGTGCGCAGGAGCTGCGACCAGGACAAGGCCTCTTCCTGAAGCGCATCCGGGTCGGGCACGGTCGCAAGCTGCAGTTCCGTCCACCAGCGGCGAGCCTGGCTCTTCGCCAGCCCGAGGTCGCGCAGGGCGACCAGGACTTCGGCGTCGATCAGTTTTTGCTGCAGCAGACGCTGCTGTGACCGTCCGTCCGGCGCCTCGAGGTCCAGGGACGATGCCTCAAGTTCGGCGGCGCGCAGTGCCTTGCGCGCGTCTGCCGCCGCTGCCTCGTTTGCCGCAAGCTGTTGCAGCAGGCCATCCAGGTTTGCCTCATCCGGCGTCGTTGCCAGCTTCTCACTGGCGAACGCCACGCGGTCCGCCGTTGCGTCAGCGTAGGTCTTCGCACGCTCGAGGCTTTGTGTCAGTAGTCGCAGGCGTGTCGCCGAGATTGCCTGCGCCGACCGGGTCTGCAACAAGCGCAGACCCGCAATAGTCTTCTCGTCACCCGGGGCGGTGTCGACATACTCCTTGAACGCCTGGTCGCGCCGCCGGCTCGCGCCGGCCAGCACCCGCTGTTCGCGTTCGACTTCCAGGCGTTCCCTGGCGGCCCCGTCCCGGGCCGCACGCGACGCCGCGGCAAGTCGCAGCAGGTCGTCGAGCGAGTAGCTGATCTGCGCCAGCGGCAGTGCCTGCAGCTCGAGTTCATCCTCACTCAGCAGGTCGAGATAGGCAGAAAGATTGTCCCGCACGGCGCCAAGCAGCGACTCACCCGTCTCGAGATTGGCTGGCTGCAATGCGCCGACATCGTCTTCCGCGGCGGCAAGGAAGTCGTTGATTCGCTGCTCTATTTCGTCCCGCGCGCCTTCGAAATACGACCAGGCGCCTGCCTCGATCCTCGACAGCTCGAGTGTCTCCGGGACGGCATCCCCCTCCGGTTCCTGCGCGTGAGTTGCCGGTGCCAGCACGTTCGCGGCCAGGAGCGCGAGTAACAGGGTCTTGAGGGAACGTTTCATTGGGACGGGACTATAACGCCTGCGCGCTGCATTGCCAGTGGCTGCGAGTGAGTCGCATTATATCTCGTACGACTAAAGTAGTCTTTACTACATTAGTTATTGGTAATATCGTTAACAGCCTGCTGTATTGACAGGGTTCACAAGGGGAAAAAGATGGCGAAGATCGTCGTAATGGGCGCCGGCATTGGCGGTATTGCGCAGATTTACGAGCTCCGCAAGGAACTCGGCAATGCACACGAACTGGTCCTGATCGGTGATTCGGACAGCTTCGAATTCACGCCCTCGAATCCCTGGGTCGCCGTGGGCTGGCGCAAGGAACAGCAGATCAAAGTCGACCTGCCCGACCTCATGAAGAAGTACGGCATCGGGTTCAACGGCCGCGGCGTCCGTCGCCTCCACCCTGACGAAAACCGTCTCGAACTGAACGACGACACGTCCGTTACCTACGACTATCTCGTCATCGCGACCGGGCCCAAACTCGCGTTCGAAGAAGTCGAAGGCCTGGGGCCGGACGGCCATACGCAGTCGGTCTGCAAGACTGGCCACGCGGCAACGGCGAACGTCGATTTCCGGAAACTCGTCGAGAATCCCGGTCCCGTCGTCGTGGGTGCCGCACCCATGGCATCCTGCTTCGGCCCGGCCTACGAGTACCTGTTTATCCTCGATACCGAGCTAAAGAAGCGCAGGATCCGCGACAAGGTCGAGATGCACTTCGTTACGCCCGAACCCTACATCGGCCATCTCGGTCTCGATGGCGTCGGCGATACCAAGTCGATGCTCGAATCGGAAATGCGCAATCGCCATGTCCACTGGACGACCAACGCGAAGATCACGAAGGTCGAAGAGGGCAAGATGTACTTCACCGAGGTGGACGACGAAGGCAAGGACAAGAAACAACACGAGCTCGAATTCAAACACGCGATGGTTCTTCCCGCGTTCAAGGGCGTCGATGCGGTCATGGATATCGAGGGCCTGACGAATCCCCGCGGCTTCATCCTGATCGATGAGTTCCAGCGCAACCCCAAATACCAGAACATCTTCGCGGTCGGCGTTTGTGTCGCCATCCCCCCTGTCAATGCAACGCCGATCGCGACAGGTGCTCCCAAGACCGGCTACATGATCGAGTCAATGGTCACCGCGACAACGCACAACCTCGCCAACCTTCTGAAGGGCGGCGCACCCGACGAACGCGGTTCGTGGAACGCGGTGTGCCTGGCCGACTTCGGTGATACGGGCGTGGCGTTCGTCGCGCTGCCGCAAATCCCGCCGCGCAACACGAACTGGGCATCGCGCGGCAAGTGGGTGCATCTCGCCAAGATCGCGTATGAAAAGTATTTCCTGCACAAGGTGCGTGCAGCGAAGACGGAACCGTACTACGAGAAGACGATCATGAAACTGATCGGCGTGGAGCGCCTGAAAGAGTCCCGGTGAACCGGGAAGGCGCCGCTATTCCGGCGGCGCGCCGGTCGGGAGTGTTTCGAGCGCATCGAGTCGCTGTCTCTCACGTCTCCGGAGCAGGATGCGCACGCCCCAGACGGCCGATAGCGCGCCGAGTGAAACGGAGAAGTACTGGAACATCTGCCCGCCTTCCGACCCTACGCGGAAGCCCAGCAGAATGAGCAGCAGACCGACGACGAGCCAGTAATAGGGCGCATAGTCGTAGATTGGCTTGGGTATGTACATGTCTTGATGCCTCGTAAGTCTGAGTCGCCTAGCGGCAGATCTCGTCTTTTTTTGCGCGAGTCTCTGCAATCAACCGGGCCGCTTCCTTCTCGTCCAGGTATTCGCGCTCACCTTTCTCGCTCGTCTTGTAAAGCTGGGGGGCATTGACGTACGAGTCATAAATTTCGGTCGCTTGTTTGCAGTAATACGCCTCTGCCTGTTCGCGATCCGCACGCTGTTCGGGCGTTTCTCCGGGGTATTCGGCGCCACCCGAGGCCTTTTCTTCTTCAGGCTCTTCGGTCTTTTCCAGCGAACCACTGGATACCCAGACCAGTTTCACGGATACCGCTGCCTCGTGACCCGGTGTGTCGCTGTAGTGCACGTCGCCGTGCTCGTCCACCCAGGTGTAGATCGGCGTTTTCGAATCAACCAGGTGAACGACGCCGTTGGCGTCGACCCACTTCCAGATGTCCGCGTGTGCGGCTGCCATGCAGGCAATAGCAAACAGCAGTGCGACCAGAATTCTCATTTCGTGTTCCTCATGCGGCCGGAGTATGCACACAAGTCGCCATGTTGCCGTTGATGGACTTCACAAAACCCCGTTCACGCCGCCGGATATGGGTCTGGACCCCCAAAGCGAGGCGCCTGCGCGGAGTGTGAAGCAGTCCACAAAAAACGTTGTCATCTAGTGACGAGTGTCACGATTGATCACCCCGAATCTGGGGTATTGACGCGCTACGCGGCACTATGCGGAGACTATGAAACAGAACGGATTCACATTGCTTGAGCTACTCGTCGCACTCGGCATCGCTGCGTTGCTGGTGGCCGTCGGCATACCCAACATGCGCGCCATGATTATGGATAATCGTATTGTCTCGGAGGCGAACCATTTTGTCGCCACGATCAATGCCGCACGCAGTTCGGCTGTACGCTACCAACGGCCGGCGATCGTCTGTTCAACGGCAAACTTCGATGCTGCTGTACCGACATGCTCTGGAAGCACCGACTGGTCCAACGGCTGGATAGTCTGGGTCGACAAGAACATGGATGCCACGACGACGGCCGACGAAGTCATCGCCGTCAGTCCGCCGGTCAGTGGCTCCGTATCCATGACGAGTGGCTCCGCAAACCGCTTCAGTTACGACGCGCGCGGCTTCGGAACCGCGCCTGCCGACACCATCAGTTTCTGTGACGACCGCTCAGGTGAAACCGGGCGCGTCATTCGCGTGAATGCCGCGGGTCGCGTCCACATTACGACAGCGGGGTGCAGTTGATGCGCGGCACACCGCACACAATTACCCGGGTCTGCGGCAGCTCACGCCGGCGCCAGGCCGGCGTATCCCTCATCGAGGTGCTGGTCTCGACGCTGATACTCGCCATCGGCCTGGTGGGTGTGGCCGGTATGCAGGCGCTGGCACTGCACAATAACCAGGAGGCGCAAATGCGTTCGCACGCGAGCGCCCTCGCCTACGACCTCGCCGACCGCATGCGCAATAACGTTGCGGCCGCCAATGCCGGGCTGTATGACCCGGCGACGGCATCCACGCAATCGACCTGCTATACGTCGAGCGGCTGTGCAATGGGTGATATGGCTCGCGACGACATGCAACGGTGGCTGGCGAACGTCGCCGCGACCCTGCCGATGGGCCAGGGCCACGTTTGCATCGACAGCACGCCCGATGACGGTGCCAGCGCGGCCAACCCGCAGTGTGACAACAATGGCACGCTGTTCACGATCAAAGTCTGGTGGGACAACGATCACGATGGGCAGATCAGCGTCACGGCGCCCAACGTTGAGCGTCTGACCATCTCGTTCCTGCCGTAGCGGTGCCTCACATGAACGTAATCAGCAGCCGCAAAAAGCAGTCGGGCGTATCACTGGTCGAAGTGATGATCGCCATGCTGCTCGGAATTTTCCTGCTCGGGTCGGTCGTCCAGTTCTTCGTATCCTCACGGCAATCCAATCGCGTGCACGAAGCGACGTCGCGCCTGCAGGAAACCGGCCGCATGGCACTCGAGGTCATGGCGCGCGATATCCGCATGGCCGATTTCTGGGGCTGCGCCAGCGACATCACCAGCGTGGTCAATAACCTGAACTCGGCCAACGCGGGTTACGTCGACTACCAGACCGGTGGCGTTGCCGGCACGGAAGGCGGCGCCGGCGCGCCGGATACGCTGATCCTTCGCGGCGGTTTCGGCACGGGACTGAACCTCGAACCACCCTACGGACCCCAGGCCTCGGCGAACTTGAAGGTTGCCGCCGGCAACGACCTCGCACAGGGCGACATCATCCTCGTCAGCGATTGTACGAGCGGCGACATCTTCCAGATCTCGAATTCCAATCCCGGCGGCGCCGGCACCGTGGTTCACAACACCGGATCCACGACTGTCCCGGGCAATTACAACGCAACGAATCCGGGCTGCCCGGGCGCAAACGCGCACTGCCTGTCGAAAGTATACGGTGCTGATGCGAGCATCTTCCGGGTCCAGGAGATTGTTTACAGCGTGGGTGCGGGCTCCGAGGGAGAACCGGCGCTGTTCAGGAACGGCGCCGAGTTTCTCGACGGTGTCGAGGACCTGCAGATCCTGTACGGCGAGGACACGGATGCGCCCGGCACGGCCGGCGAAGGCATCGCGAACTACTTCGTGCCCGCCGACCAGGTCGCCGACATGGAACGGGTCATCGGTATTCGTATCGCTATCGTGGCCCGCTCCAGCAACGACAATCTCGTGACGGGCAACCTGCAGTCGTTCGCGGTTCTCGGCGCGAACGAAACGGCCGCCGATCGGCGTATCCGGCGCGTCTACGAGACCACAGTCAACATCCGAAACAGACAGTAAGTCAGGGAAGAACCATGATGGCAAGGAACTTTCTACAGCGTACCGCAACCCGGCAAAAGCAGGAGGGCGCGGTACTGGTCGCCACACTGATGATCCTGCTCGTCGTTACGTTGCTGACGGTCAGCAATATGCGCGGCTCGATCCTCGAAGAAAAAATGGCGGGCAATACGAACGATCGTAACGTCGCCTTCCAGGCCGCCGAATCGGCGCTGCGCGAGGGCGAAGTATTTCTCGAGAGCATCGTCAGCCTCGGCGATTTCCAGGGACAGGCGGGCCTGTTCGGCCGCACCGACGTGGAACCCTCGTTCTATAGCGGCCCGACGTGGAACGATTCCACTTATCACGTGGTCGCGGGTACGGACGTCGGAACGTACGCCCGGCCGCAGTACTTCATCAAGAACATGACGACGGTCCCCGGCGTGACCGGCGCGCTGAACATGTCGGGTTACGGCGATAACAAGGGATCGGGTGACGTGACGATTTTCCGGGTCACGGTCAAGGCAACGGGCACGAGCGCAGACTCGGCCGAGGTCATCCTGCGAACACAATACGGGCGAATCTTCTAGATGGGCACCAAGGCGGAACGAATCATGCAAGCTTCAATCAGAAAATTCAGCATTACGGCAGGCAGCGCACTCCTGGCGGCCCTCAGCATCGCGCCTGCGACCGCCCTCTCCGCACCGGGCACGCTGGCCGACGTGCCGCTGTTCCTGACGAACCCGGTCGAGCCCAACATCCTCTTCATGGTCGACGATTCAGGCAGTATGGACTGGGGCCTCATGACCGAAGAGGCAGACGGCATCATGAGTCTCGGCTGCGCGTACTACTACGCACAGCCCGCGGCCGACAACAGCTACCACTGGGTCGTGCCAACCGAGGCCGGCCTGGCGGCCCAGGGCATAGCGGCACCCTATGGCGGTGTCTGGCGCTCGCGGAACTCGGATTACAACCGCCTCTACTACGATCCGACCATTACGTATACGCCCTGGCCCGGTGAGAACGGCAGCGGCTCGCTGCTCGTCGATGCGAACCCCACGGCCGTTCCCCTCGACCCCTATGTGCCGTCCGCGGGCACGCTCGACGTGACGGCGCGCACTACCTTCAGCACCGACTATTGTGCAGGGGGCCTTGGCTCGTTCAACATCACGAACTTCCTGCCGGCGCAATACTGGGTCTGGGTAGACACCGATGGTGACGGCGCCGTCGACGTAGACGATGTCCATACGCTCGTTGAAATCGAGCCGACGACACTCATCTACGCAGGTAGCGCCCGGCGGCGCGACTGCGCTGCAGCCCCTGTCTGTACTTACGCCGAGGAAATCCAGAACTTCGCGAACTGGTTCGCCTATTACCGCAAGCGCGAGAAAGTCGCCAAGGCGGCCTACGGACACGTCATTGCAGGTGCCAGCAACTCGCGCATGGGCCTGGCAACGCTACACAACAACGCCTCGGTCAACACTGGCATCGAGTCGATGAACGAAGATCCGCGTACGGGCGCAAAAGACGACCTGCTGGAATCGCTGTATGAAATGGAGCCGTCCGGACACACGCCGCTGCGCGATGCGCTGGACGAAGCCGGCAAATACCTGAGCTGCGAGAGCAACGGCCTCTTCGGCAGTTGCCCGGCAGTAAGCGTTGCGCAAGGCGCGGAGTGCCAGCAGAACTTTACCATCCTCATGACGGACGGCT
This sequence comes from Gammaproteobacteria bacterium, assembly GCA_029881015.1. GTDB lineage: Bacteria > Pseudomonadota > Gammaproteobacteria > Steroidobacterales > Woeseiaceae > UBA1847. Next base: position 17,992 of record JAOUNK010000006.1, read on the forward strand.
ACTACAACGGCGCGTTCAGCGGCCTTGGCAACACCGATGGCGACAACGACTCGCCATGGGACAGCGGCACTGCCGGCCCTTATGGCGACAGCCAGTCGGATACCCTGGCCGACGTTGCCATGCAGTATTACGAGACCGACATCCGGCCGACTACGGACAACAACCTGTCCCCGCCGCCCGGTGGAATCGACGAGAACACGGCCCAGCACATGGTGACCTACTCCGTTGCATTCGGCGTCGAGGGCAACGTTACGGCGATGCCCGCGGACAAGACCAGCCCGTTCCCGTGGCCGTCAACCCTGACCAATGCGGGCCTCATCGATGACTTGCGTCATGCCGCGTGGAACGGTCGCGGTGAATACTACAGCGCACAGGATCCGGACGAACTCATGACCGGTTTACGTGGCGCGCTGCACTCAATCCAGAGCCGCCTCGGTTCAGCCGCCTCGGTGGCATTCAATACCGGGTCGCTCAGCACGAACTCCGAGGTTTACCTCGCGCTGTTCAACAGCGAGAGATGGAGTGGCGATCTCCTGGCCTTCCCGCTCGACCCAAGAACAGGTGCGGTCAGCGTGTCGCCGAAATGGTCTGCCGCAAGCAGACTCCGTAATCGTGATCTCGGGACGAGGCCACGTACGATACTGACGTATGACGGGTCGGACGGGACCGCCTTCACCTGGGCGGATTTGACCACGGCCCAGCAGCGGGACTTCCGCACGGACCCGGCCGGCACACTGGATACCGAGGCCTCGGGTATGGCGCGACTGGCCTTCGTACGAGGCGACCGCGCCTGTGAATTCTCGTCCCCTGGCGCCTGCTACTACAATGACGGCACGAATGTCTTCTCGACGAAGTCACTGCGTGAACGCTCTGGCCCCCTGGGCGATATCGTGCACTCAGGTCCGGTCTTCGTCGGCGCGGCCGAGTCGAACTGGCCGGATGTGGCGCCCTTCCCGGGCACTGCCGGCGACACGTACACCGAGTTCAGGAACGCAACGGCCTCGCGGCCCGGTATCGTCTACGTGGGCGGTAACGACGGCATGCTGCATGCATTCTCCCAGACAAGCGGCGACGAGGTCTTCGCCTACGTCCCGAGCAGCCTCTACTCCGATGCCGCATCCGATGGCCTGCACTACCTTTCGGACCCGGCCTACACACACAGCTACATGGTCGACCTCACGGCGTCAGTCGCGGACGTGTACGCGCGCACGACGACATCGGGCAGCGTATCCTGGAAGACGATCCTGGTGGGCGGCTTGCGGGCCGGCGGCCGGGGCATTTTCGCACTGGACGTGACCAACCCGGCCGCCATCTCGGAATCGCAGCTCGATGCCAGGAGGACGGTCATGTGGGAGTTCACGAGCGCAGACGATGCCGATTTCGGTCACTCCTTCAGCCGGCCGTCGATCGTGCCGCTGGAGGGCACCAGCAATTCGATTCGCTGGGCGGTCGTCACGGGTAACGGCTATAACGACCTCGGCAGCGGCGAGGCGAAACTGTTCGTCCTGTTTATCGAGGAAGGACTCGATGGCACGTGGTCAAGCGGTGACTATGTTGAGATATCGACGGGTGTCGGCACGACCACGGATCGCAACGGGCTGTCCACGCCGGCCGTCATCGATACCGATGGCGACGGCCTTGCGGACCGCGCCTACGCAGGTGACCTGAAAGGCAACATGTGGGCTTTCGACCTGTCCGGCACGAATCCGGGCAACTATGACGTCGCCCACAAGAGGGGCCAATCGGTCGTACCCCTGTTCACTGCACCCGCAAACCAGCCGATTACGGCAACACCCGCCGTGGTTCGCAACAGCCAGGTCCCGACATCGTCGAATAACTTCCCGAACACGATGGTCATCTTCGGTACGGGCCAGTACATGACGTCGGGCGACGTCACGTCGACGAGCACCCAGTCCTTCTATGGCATCTGGGACTCCGGTAGCTCCGAACTTGATCGCTCGGATCTGATTTCGCAGACGATTGACGTTGGCCTGACGACCGATGGCGTGGTGGGGCGAACCCTGACGGACAACGCCATCGACTTCGCCACCGATAGCGGCTGGTACATGGACTTCCCGGACCCGGGTGAGCGCATCGTCACCGACGCGGTCATCCGCGGCGATCTTGTCTTCTTCAATTCGATGACACCCGACACCAATCCCTGCCAGGCGGGCGGATCCGGCTGGCTCATGGTCGCAAAATCGATCAATGGTGGCAGGCCCGGGGAAATCGCGTTCGACCTGAGCGGCGATTCCCTGCTCGACGACGACGATGCGATCGGCGGTAATGCGGCGGCGGGTGTGGAGATCGTGGGTATTCCCACAGCACCGGTGAACCTGTCCAACATCCGCTACACGTCGACCACGCAGACGACCGGCGGAAGCACGATCGATACCACCGACATTCTCAAGCTCGGCGGGCTACGAACCGGCCGGCTGTCCTGGGAAGAGCTGAGCCGCTAGCTGCATCAACATGAGGATAATAGATATGCGCACATTACAACTGGTGATAGCGGCTGCCGCTATCCTGCTCGCTGGCACCGTTGCGGCGCAGAACCTGCCGAGGTACTACCAGAATGCCGATTATCAGCGGACCGGCCGCATCGACTCTGTCCAGATCGAAGCGCAGAAACTGGTGATTGACGACATCCCCTACACGTTTTCGTCAAGCCTGGTCGTGCACTCGCCGAGAGCCTACAGCGTTCCGATTTCGAACCTCAAGGTCGGTTCGACCGTCGGCTACAAGTTGCTCAATGCGCGAGGCCGGCTGATTGGCGAGATCTGGCTGTTGCCCGACGACTACGACCAACGTACGCCACGGCGCTAACAAGGAATCTGACCATTGAATACAAGACTGATGCAGCGCCAGCAAGGCGTAAACCTGATTGAGCTGATGGTCGTCGTCGCGATCATCGCGATCATCGCGGCCGTCGCCTACCCGGCCTATACTCGCTACGTCGCCGATTCGCGGCGTGCGGATTGCACAGGCGGGATGGCCGGCCTGGCCAATGCCATGGAGCGGCACTACTCGATCAACGGCAGTTACCTCAATGCCGCCGCCGGCGGCGCGGATACCGGCGCACCCGCCGTGTTCGGCACGGCCTGCCCGATCGACGGCGGTACGCCGTATTACAACCTGACGATTTCCGCGGCCACGGCTTCGACATACACGGTGCAAGCTGCCCCGACCGGTCCGCAAGCCGGTGACCGCTGCGGTACGCTGACGCTGACCAACACGGGCGTCAAGGGCGTTCAGGGGGCTGCGGCCGGCAACGACTGGCAGACCTGCTGGCGGTGAGCCGAGCCATGGCCGCGCGGGCCGCTGCTGCCTAGAGCGCCGCCAACACGCGCTGCAGGCGGCCCTTGACGTCTCTCGCGAGCGGCGTTACGCCCGGATCGTTGACCAGCGCGAGCACGCTTTCGGGGTCCATGAAATCGACGTGGACCTTGCCGTCCGCGTCTTCGCGAACGAGTACGTTACAGGGCAACAACAGGCCGATGTCTTCGACAGCCGAGATGGCCTGGTAGGCGAGCGACGGGTTGCAGGCGCCGAGGATGCGATATCCCGGCATGTCCTTGTCGAGCTTGGCTTTCATCTTGGCGGCGACGTCGATATCGGACAGCACGCCGAAGCCCTCTTTCTCGAGTTCCGCCGTCACCTTCACGATGGCATCGTCGAAGGACTCTTCGACAACCTTGCCGAAACCGAAATCCGAATTCATGAACAACTCCTTCAGGGTGTGCAGTCCGCGGAACCGCAATAGATGTCATGCAGGAGTTTGATCACCCGGTCCGCGGGACCTTCATTCAGCGAGTAGAAAATCGTCTGCGACTCGCGGCGCGTTTTCACGAGATCCTGCTGACGCAAGCGCGCGAGCTGCTGCGATAACGCCGACTGGCTCAATGGCACGATCGTGTTCAGGTCGCTGACGGACCGTTCTCCCTCGGCCAGTACACACAGAATCATCAGCCGGCTTTCATTACCAAGCGCTTTCATCAGGCCCGCTGCATCGGCGGCATACAGCTGCATGTCGCCCGCGGGACTTGTCTTGCTTTCGATGGCGTTCATAGGCCCCTAATATAAGGAATATTATATTAGAAGTCCATAATTTAGGATTTACTGGATTATTAGCGGTTGCTCGATAGCATCGACCGCCTTGCGCTGGAATTCGGCAAAGTCGCGATAGTCCTCGGGCCCGAAGCGGTCCTCGGACGCCAGGTAATCGAAATCGATCTGCCAGCCACCGTCGTGGCGGCTAACCGCACGACGCCAGTTGCCAAACCGCGATTCCCCGCCGTTGGGTTTGCTGGCGGCCTCGTCGAGGCGCAATCCCGATGGCACCTTGACCGTGGTGACCGCGCGCAATCGCAGCGGGAAATGATGCTCAAACGGAAAACGCCGGTCCGCCACCCGATCGAATTCGAGGTAGTAAGCCTCGAGGAACCCGGGCACCTCGAACGACCCGTCGTTGTCGACCGGCAGCGTGTAGCTGATCTCGACGACGAGGTCGTAGCCGGCATCGAAAATATTGTCGACGAAGTACTCCGTCAGCTCGGCGTCCGAATAGCGCGTGGCGACCCAGCGCTGCAGCGATGCCTGCATCTCCGATGTTTCGATCGTGCGCAGCTGGCCCCGCAGGTCCGCTGCCTGGTATCCCGTGAAGCGTGCCGTCTCGGTCACATCCATGTAACCGTCAGCCCGTGGCTCGACCACGCGCTCGACGTTGATACCGGTCAGGCCGGCCTCGTAGTCCGGAATCTCGATCAATTCCGGCGTCTCGCCCAGTTCCAGCGCGAAATTCCCGGCCATGGATCGGGGCGGGAGTTGCCCGAGACGCAGATCCTTGTCCGTGGCATCGATAAACACGCGACCCTCCGCGGTATTCACGGCAACGATCATGTGATCGAACTGGTCCGTGTTCGGCAGGCTGGGAACGACCTGCTGACTGAGGTTGACGAGCGCGAGCGACGCATCGAAGCCCGAGGCCCGCAAAAGTGAATAGAGGAGGACCGCGTGATCCTTGCAGTCCCCGTAACGGTCACGCATCGTTTCCCGGGCGGTCTTGGGTATGTAGGCACGACGGCCGAACTCGATCGCCTCGTAATGAATCTCGTCCTGTACATGGGCGCTCAGGATTTCTATCTGGCGCGATGGGCTGTCGACGCCTTCAACGAGTCGCCTGGCGCGGTCCGCGACGGTCGATACATCGAGCTTGTCCTGAATCTTGCCGAGGTACTCGGAACCGGCTTCGGTCCAGCTTTCGTTGACGGTACCGAGCCGTACCCAGGGCAGTATCTGGTCGACGAAGGGCTGCAGGGGCTCCCAGCGAAACGCGACCGGTTGCTGAACCTCGAAGACCAGGGACTTGCCGGACATTCGTGGTGGCTGCACGCCGCTGAGCCGGTACCTGAGTTTGTCGTGCTCACCGTTGACGAACACGGCGCTGTACTCGATGGGACGGTCACTGGACAGGTAAGCCGTCTCCAGCGGGAACGTGCCTTCCGCGACGGACGTCCGTTTGGTGACCACGGCCTCGATCACCGTACCCGGCGCAAGACTTGGCACCGGCATATGCACCGTTTTCTCGGTACTGGCTTCGTAGCCCGACTCGTTGTGTGTAATGTAGTACGTGTTGAGGTCGCCCTCGGCGATGACTTCGCCGTCCGCATCGCGCACGACCAGCGTGTTGACGTACAGCTGCTCGAAACTCGGGTCGAAGTCGAACTCGAGTGTACTGAACTGGGTCACCCCGTTGTCGTTGAGAATCCGGATCTTGCGGTACAGGGTCTCGCGCAACACGTCGCCGCCGTCGAAGTCGTACCCGGTAATCCGGGAAAGAAATACGGCACCGTAGCCTTCCTGCGTGCCGCGCAGATCCGATGCGTCGAAAATGCGGCGTAACCGGGTCGGCATGGCGACGGCATCGATCTCCTGGCTGATCGTCGTTGTGTCACCCTCACCCAGCATGTGATCGATGGCGTCGAGATACTCCCGGATCTTCGCATTGGCCGGTGAGAACTTGAGCGCTTCCTCGAAAGACTCCTGCGCCTTGCGGTAGGAACGTAGCTGGAATTCGGCATCGCCCTTGTAGAAATAGCTTTGCAGCGACCGGTAGCCTTTCGCTATCAGTTCGTCGGCGACCAACAGCGTCTCCGCCGGACGGCCGGCTCTGTCCAGGAGCGACATGCGCTCATACGCAAGCTCCGCATTGAACGGGCGCCCGGCCGTCATGCCCTCGAGAATCGCCAGTGCCTCGTCGTAACGCTCGCGGCGCGTCAGCAACTGTACCTTCAGTTTCAGGGTAGCGTCGTTCTTGGCATCCGCCGTGTACTTCTCGAAGGCGCGATCCAGGTCGTTCCAGCGGCCCGTATCGGCCAGCAGGTTCATGTAGGCCGAGAAGTCATCATCGTCGCGGTAATCCGTTGCGAACAACTCGTCGTAGATGGCCAGCGCTTTGGTAAGATCGTTTGTCTGGTAGGCGAGCCAGGCGTCCCAGCTGCGAACGACCCGGTTTTCCGCGAAAGGCCCCGTGCGCGGCGCAAGCCATTCCGCCGCTTCTTTGTAGGCATCGATCTCGACGAGCGCGCGAACGGCATTGACGGTGTACGCCTCGCTACCAGGAACCAGGGCGTTTGCCTGGCTGAAGTACGCGAAGGCATCCCGATACGCCCTGGCCTCGTAATAGTGCAAGCCATAGGCATTGACGAGGTAGGCATTGACGTCCTTTTCCGCCTGGTTGCGGTACTCACCCTGCAGGGCGCGTGGCTCACCGGTTATTTCAAAGTCCGTCCAGAGCTTCTCCAGGTCCTTTTTCACGGTCGAGCCGTCGGCGGGTCCCCACGCTGCCAGCGTGTACGCGCAGGCGTCGTTGGCAACGATCCACTGGTAGTAGAGGTACATCTCGCCGTCGGCCTCTTCGCGGCCAACCAGCATCTTGCCCTTCGCACCGTTCTTCTCGACGTCGCGTTCCTCGATGATGAACTTCGACGGATAGTCTTCGCCGAACTGCTGCATCGTGACGCGGTAGATCGCCTCGTTGGTCGGGCGCGGTCCGTCCCAGCATGCCGGCATCACCACGGCCCCGTAGTCGCGCGTCGCCAGCGCGCCGAAATCCGCGCCGTCGTTGGTCTCCTGCAGGTCGGTCCAGGCAAACCAGCTTCGGTCACGTGCGCGGAAGCGATAGCCGAAGGTCTCGGAACGGTAGTCCCGGACATCATCGGTGCCGGCGACAATCTGCTGGTTCTTTTCGGCATCGGCGACGGAGAAACCGGCGAGTACCTTGTCCGCCTCCGCAAGAACGACGTCGTCTCCCACGTTGGAGGCAAACGTCAACAGCTGGTAGGCGCGCAGCCCGTCAACATAGGCCGACAGCACATAAGTGATCGGCAGGGAGCCCGTCTCGGCGTAGATGAACTTCTGGAAGACCTGCATCCCGCGCTCGTCGCGCAGGCCGATATCGGACTCTCCCCTGAATTCGCTCCCATCCTTGCTCGCGAGCGTGTCCTGCATGCTGGCCAGCACCAGGTCGGCGTAGGTCTCGCTCGACATCCCGGCCCCCAGTTCCTCGGTGATGATCAGCGAGAACGCGTTCGGCTTGAATCGGATCGCTGCGAAACTGGCTTCGGGCACCTGGCTGGAAAAGTCGATATAGGTGTAGGCCTCGCCACCGAGATCAACCCGGTAGTTCATGGTCTCGCTTGCGAAGACATCGACACGCTGGCCGGCCTTTGTCGTGTACTCGTTCGTGCCCTGGCCGACAGCGATGTGTGCGCACAACAGGAGGCAGAGAGTCGATGTTTTTGCAATGTTCATGGGCATCGATTGTAACGGCAGCCCGTCGTACAGCGGAACGAAACAGTTCTCATACTGCACTTTAAGGCGCCCTGTTGTTATATAATCGCCCGCCATCGCCGGACGGAAGTCGGGCCGGAATATTCAATCAGCAAGCTCCGGAGCAGGAAGTTGAGTCGGGACCAGAAATTTTTTGACATGTATTCCCTCGTCATTGGCGTACTGGCCGTGGCCGCGATCGCGATCTACGTGATAGCCGCGAAGATGTCCGATGCGACGCAGGGCGTTTACACACGCGATACCGCCGAATACCAGGCGGCCATCGTTGAGAGCATCGCTCCGGTGGGCAAGGTGTACCTGCCCGGCGAGGAACAGGAAGCGGCACGCCCGGTCGTCGAGGCAGTGGCCGAGCCCGAGCCCGTGGCGGCGGCAATGACCGGACCTCAGGTATACAACTCGGCATGCAACGCCTGCCACGGTCTCGGCATCGCCGGTGCCCCGAAGGTGGGCGACGCAGCACAGTGGACCGAGCGCATCGCGCAGGGCATGGACGTGCTGACGCGGCATGCCATCGAGGGTTTCCAGGGCGCCGCAGGCTTCATGCCGGCGAAGGGCGCTCGCCTGGATCTTTCCGATGAGGAAGTCGCCGACGCCGTGCAGTACATGGTCGACGAATCCTCTTAAGGCCTCCGATCGAGACAACGCAGAGATAACGCCTCCGCAACGTGCGGCGGCGCTATTTTTGTTTTCCCGGCCAGGTCGGCAATCGTCCGCGACACTCGCAGGACGCGCTGGTGCGCGCGCGCCGACAGGTTGAAACGATCCGCCGCGCCCTCGAGCAATGACCAGCAAGGGTCGTCAACGTCGCAGGCCGCCGCCAGCGCCTCTCCCTCGAGCCGCGCGTTGGCGATACCGGCACGCTGCATTTGACATTGCCAAGCCGCGGCCACGCGCCCGGCGACAACCGCACTGCGCTCGCCGTCCGGGTCCCCGCGCAGCAGCTCTGTCGACGGCCGCAGCACTTCGACATGCAGGTCAATCCGGTCAAGCAGCGGTCCCGAGATCTTGTTCCGGTAGCTCACGACCCGGTCGGTACTGCAACGACAGTCGGACTGCGTGTCGCCAAGGTAGCCACAGGGACACGGGTTCATGGCCGCCACGAACTGAAAGCGCGCCGGAAACTCCGCCCGCATGCCGGCCCGGGCGATGGCGATGCTGCCGGTTTCCATGGGCTCTCGCAGCGCCTCGAGCACATTGCGATTGAACTCGGGCAGTTCGTCGAGAAAAAGCACGCCGTTGTGGGCACGCGAGATCTCGCCCGGACACAATCTCGGCCCGCCGCCGACCAGGGCCGCAGCCGACGCCGTGTGGTGTGGCGCTCGAAATGGCCGCCTGCCCCATTGTGCGGCAACGGCAGGCACACCGGCGATGGAATAGATCGCCGCCGTTTCCAGCGATTCGCGTCTCGACATGGGCGGCAGCAGCCCCGGCAGGCGTCGCGCGAGCATGCTCTTGCCGGTACCCGGCGGCCCGATCAGCAACACATTGTGATTGCCGGCCGCGGCGATCTCCAGGGCCCGTTTCGCGTTTTGCTG
>JAOUNK010000164.1 GCA_029881015.1 Gammaproteobacteria bacterium
TGCCTGTTCTGTTTATAACACCACTGCCTGCGCTGGCGGCGGACGATGCATTGCCGTCCGATGAAATATCTGAAATTACAGTCAATGCGAAGCGCGTGGCGAATTCGCGCCCGGCAGGCTCCTATGCCTCACCCGCGACGCTGCTGCGCTTCGACCCGTTGACAGAATTACAGTCCCGGGGCCTCGCGGAGGGCCAGTCGGATGTCACGGTACGCGGCGGTGTATTCGAAAACACCGGCTTCAAACTGGGCGCCGTGACGGTCATGGATCCGCAAACCGGGCACTACGTCGCCGAACTCGCCGTCGATCCGGCGTTCCTGTCGGTGCCCGCGATCTACAAGGGAATCGACAACGCAGTGGAAGGCTTCAACTCGGCGATCGCCACAGTGAGCTATGCTTATCGCCCGATCGAACGTGGCGGCTCTGTGGCGCTCGGCGGTGGCAGCGATTCACTGGGTTTCCAGTCGCTGCGTTTCGCAGAAGTACTCCACGAATCGCGTGCCGGCGAAACAACACTGGCGCTGTCCGCGGCACGCTCCCGGGGTGACGGGACCGTTGCGTTCGGCGACCACGAATTCGCCCGTTACAACCTGCAACTGCAGCATCGAACGACTGCGGCGCAGTCCGACCTGGTTATTGCCTACCAGGACAAGTTCTACGGCTGGCCGGGTGCCTACACCGGCTTTGCGAGTTTGCCCGAAATCGACGACACGCAGACAACGCTGCTCGGGATCAACCACCGCCGTGTCAATGACAGCGGCTGGTGGGAACTCGGCGCTTTTTATCGCGGTCTTGAGGACGACTACGATTTTGACCGGAGGAACGACGAAACCGGTACGCCAGGCTCGTTCGAACATGAAACGAAGGTCGCTGGCGTCGGACTACAGGGTCGCCATGAAACCGGTCGGGTCTCCTGGCGCTACGGTGCGCAATTCACGTCCGACGAACTCGTCAGCTCCACGGATCTCACGAACGGGCAGTTCACCGAACGTGATTACCTGACGCTGACTCTCGTACCCTCTATCGTCTTTGGCCTCGAGAACGGCCGCTCGCTCGAGCTTCGTAGTGGCGTGACACTGGACTATTCCGACCGGGACGGCAGCAAAGTATTGCCGATGGCGGGTCTGTCGTGGCAGATGCCCTCGGCGGCTGGTTACACGGAATTCCGCATCGAGTATGTCGCAACCTCGCAGCTGCCCGGCTACACGGCGCTGAACTCGAACCCGACCGGCTTGTTCGGCGGCAACCCGCTGCTCGGTCGTGAGCAGGCAAAACAGCTCTCGTTGTCGATGTCGCGTGAGACGGACGCCTGGCAGGGCCGTGCCACCTTCTTCAGCCGCAGCGACGACAACCTGGTGGACTGGACTTACTCCACCGGTACACCGTTTTCCCGACAGGCGAACGCGGTGGATATCGATGTCGTCGGATTCGAGGCCTTTGTTGCCCGGCAGTGGGACTCCGTCGACCTTGCCGCCGGTTACACCTGGCTCGACAAGGACGCCGACTACGGCAATGCACAGGTTGATGCGAGCTTCTATGCGCTGAACTTCGCGCGCCATCGCATGACCCTTGCGCTCATTTACCGTTTTGCAGACCGTTTCGAACTGCGTCTCGACAACGAGTATCGCAGCCAGGAAGACAATCCATTGCGCGCCGGTGACGACAGTACCTACCTGGCCGCCGCGTCACTGGTCTGGAGCGCCGCTGGGCGGCGCGGCTTCAGCGTCGCACTGGTAGCTGATAACCTTACCGATAGCGAGTTCCAGCCGTTTCCGGGCACGCCCGCGGCCGGCCGGCAGTTCAGCGTGAGTGCGACGTATACCTGGTAGGTTCCGATGATCGATCTCTACTACTGGCCGACACCCAACGGCCGCAAGATCTCCATCATGCTCGAGGAGTGTGGCCTCGAATATGCGGTCAGGCGCGTCGATATAGGCGCGGGAGATCAGTTCGATCCGGCGTTTCTCGCGATTAGTCCGAACAACAGGATGCCGGCGATTGTCGATCATGAGACGGGCATCTCGGTATTCGAAGGGGGAGCGATTCTCATTTACCTGGCGGAGAAGGCCGGCAGGTTGTTGCCGACCGAGAGCCGGGATCGATTCGAAGTGCTGCAGTGGCTGTTCTGGCAGGCCGGTGGACTCGGGCCGATGGCCGGGCAACTCAGCCACTTCGTGAATTACGCCGCAGGTGAGCACGCTTACGCGCGTCGACGCTACTTCAACGAGTACGATCGATTGCTCGCAGTCATGGACGTGCGTTTGCGGGACCGGGCATTCCTCGCCGGCGACTATTCCATTGCCGATGTCGCCAGTTTTCCCTGGGTGATCCCCTACCGGCGGTTTGGCATCGACCTGGACAGGTTTGCGAACGTGCGACGCTGGTTCGACGCGCTCAAGCGCAGGCCCGCGGTGCAGCGCGGCGTTGATCTGGGCAAAGAGTGGCGGCGCGGCGAGGCGACCAACCCGGAGGCTCGCAAACTGATGTTCGAACAGAACTCCGAGACCGTCTTCAGGGCGGCCGAGGCGAAGGAGAAATAGTCTGAAATTCTACGATTGCCATACAGCACCTAGCCCGCGCCGCGTACGGATATTCCTGGCGGAAAAAGGCCTCGATATCGACACCGTCCAGGTCGACCTGGGTAAAGGCGAGCAATTCGTTGCGGAATTCCGCGCCGTGAATCCGGACTGCGTGGTGCCGGTCCTGCAACTCGATGACGGCACCTGCATCAGCGAAGTCTCCGCAATCTGCCAGTACGTGGAAGACCTGCATCCGGAACCGCCGCTGCTGGGAACGTCGCCTGTGCAACGTGCGCTGGTGAGCATGTGGAACGGCAAGGTCGAGCAACTGGGGTTGCTGGCCATGATGGACGCATTTCGAAACTCGGCGAAAGGTCTCGCCGGGCGCGCGCTACCGGGGCCGGAAGCGTACGACCAGATTCCGGAACTTGCTGCACGAGGCCGCAAACGCGTCGAGCACTTCTTCGGCCGCCTCAACGACCAGTTGGCGACGAATACGTTTCTCGCCGGAGACGCATTCTCAATGGCCGACATATCGGCCATGGTGCTGGTCGATTTCGCTGGCTGGGTGAAGATTGCGATTCCCGACGAGGCAACACACCTCGAGCGCTGGTACACGGTGGTCGCGAAGCGCCCGAGCGCCTCTGCCTGAACCAATGCTTGCCCGCCTGCGACTCACCCGGGCCAGGTGATTCAGACCCGGACGGGATGCGGCAATGCGTTTCTTATTCGACGGCCCGCGGACATATAATGCACAGAGCCATGACCATAGCCAACGAATCCCAATTGACGTCGACGGTGATGATGGTTCGACCAGCCGGGTTCGAGAGCAATCCTTTAACGGCGGCGTCGAATCGCTTCCAGGGCAAGTCCCGGGCGTCACCGGCAGAGCAGCACGAGGCGGCGTTACGCGAATTCGACGGGCTCGTGGTTGCGCTGCGCGCGGCCGGTATCGATGTCATCGTCTTCGACGACACGCCCGAGCCACATACGCCTGACGCGATCTTTCCCAATAACTGGATCAGCATGCACGCGGACGGACATATCGTGCTGTATCCGATGGAGGCCGAGAACCGTCGCACCGAGCGGCGCACCGATATCGTCGAGCAATTGGGCGCCCGGTGGTCTATCACCGAAGTCATCGACCTGAGCGGCCACGAGGCTAACGGGCACTACCTCGAGGGGACCGGCAGCATGGTGCTGGATCGGGCGCATCGTGTAGCCTATGCCTGCGTTTCGAGCAGGACGCACCTGGATCCGCTCGGCGACTTCGCCCAGCGACTCGGCTACGATGTGGTCGCCTTCGACGCGGTCGATGGCCGCGGTGTCCCTGTCTACCATACGAATGTTCTTCTGAGTATCGGTGAAGAACTGGCTGTAATCTGCGATGTGGCGATTCCAAGAGACGACCAGCGAGAGGCCGTGCTGGGGCGGTTGCGTGAAACCGGCCATGCAATCCTGCACCTTGACCATGCGCAACTGGACGCATTCGCGGGCAACATGCTCGAGCTCTGCAATGCGAGCGGCGAGCGAGTTATCGCCATGTCGCAACAGGCATGGGAGTCGCTCGACGCGAAACAGCGTGACACCATCAATGCGAATGGCCGGGTCGTGACGGCGCCTATCGACACGATCGAAGCATCGGCAGGCGGCAGCGTGCGGTGTATGCTGGCAGAAGTCCACCTGCCTGCCCAAGGAGCAAGCCGGTAGTGAATGACACGAGCAGCACGTCCCACCAATACGTCATCTGGCCGAAAGATCCGGCAGCGCACCTGTTTGAAGTACGCCTGACTGTTGCAGTGCCCGACCCTGACGGACAGATCTTTGCCATGCCCGCCTGGATACCCGGCAGCTACATGATTCGCGACTACGCGAAACATGTTGTCACCGCGCGCGCCGAATCCGATGGCCGCGACATCGCTTTGGCGAAGCTCGACAAGAGCCGTTGGCAGGCGGCCGTCACTGACCGGGAACTCACGCTCGTGCTGGAAATCTTCGCGCACGATGAAAGCGTGCGCGGTGCCCATCTCGACCAGACGCATGCTTTCTTCAACGGAACCTGCATGTTCCCGGCCGTTGTGGGCCAGGAACACGAGGCGTGCGATCTCGATATTAGGGCACCCGAGAAAACCGTGGGCAAGAACTGGCGCGTCGCTACGTCCATGTGCAGGAAGGGTGCACAGCAGTATGGTTTCGGGACGTACCGGGCCGACGATTACGCCGAACTTATCGATCATCCGGTCGAGATCGGGGAGCTCTCGATCGGCGAGTTCGAGGTCTGCGCGATTCCCCACGCCATCGCGATTCGCGGCAATACGCGCGTCGACATGGCCCGCCTGTGTCACGACCTGCAAACGATTTGTGAGCATCACATGTCGTTTCTCGGGGCGCCAGGAGATCTCGATCGCTACCTGTTTCTCCTCAATGCGCCGGGCAGTGGCTACGGCGGGCTGGAGCATCGCTGGTCGTCAGCACTGATATGCGGCCGCGACAACCTGCCTGCACGGGGAGACGATGGCGTGTCCGAAGAGTACCGCAAGTTTCTCGGCCTCGTGAGCCACGAGTACTTTCATCTCTGGAACGTCAAGCGCATGAAGCCGGCGGCGTTTACGCCGTATGACCTGTCGCAGGAAACGCACACGAACTTGCTGTGGGTATTCGAGGGCGTGACATCCTACTACGACGACCTTGGGCTTGTACGTAGCGGTCTCATCGACACGAATAGCTACCTCGAGCTGCTGGGACAAACGATCACGCGCGTCATTCGCAGCAGCGGGCGCCGGAAGCAGAGCGTTGCGGAATCGAGTTTCGATGCGTGGACGAAGTTTTACAAGCAGGATGCCAATGCCGGCAATGCAATCGTCAGTTACTATGCCAAGGGCGCACTGATCGCGCTGTCGCTGGACCTGAAGCTGCGTTCGGAAACGCATGGCCGCGTGTCCCTGGATGACGTGATGAAGGCCGCATGGCAGCGCTGGGGCGAAACCGGTGAGGGCATGCCGGAAGACGGGTTCGAGGCACTATGCGCCGAGGTGTCCGGGCTGGATCTGGAGGACTTCTTTGCCGCAACCGTGCGCGGAACCGGTGAACTCCCTGTCGAGGCCCTGCTCCAGACCCAGGGTATCGACTATCACCTGCGGCGATCGGCGGGTGCCAAAGACATGGGCGGCAAGGCACAGGCTGATGGCAG
Organism: Gammaproteobacteria bacterium; assembly: GCA_029881015.1. Taxonomy (GTDB): domain Bacteria; phylum Pseudomonadota; class Gammaproteobacteria; order Steroidobacterales; family Woeseiaceae; genus UBA1847. Next base: position 5,710 of record JAOUNK010000164.1, read on the forward strand.
TCTGCCAACGGTGTGGCTGGGTGCGACACTCGGCAGCCTCAATGGCAAATCCATCTTCAGCGTCGTTCACAATGGCGGCCCGGCAGAACTCGCAGGTATATCGCCGGGTGACGAACTCGTCGCACTGGACGGTCTCCGCATCAACACGAACGGCGGCGAAGCGCGCACCAGGCGTTATCATCCCGGCGACAGGTCGGACGTAACGGTGTTTCGCGGCGACGAATTGATCACGCTTCGGCTCAAGTGGGCGGAAGCGCCCGCAAACACGTGTTACCTGAAGTTGGCCGTTGACGTCGAAAGCGAGATCGCCGACCGGCGCAAGGCATGGCTGGGCCAGTAGCTCGCGGGAGCGTCGCTCACAGCAGGCGCAGGGCCTGTGCCATCAGCCTGACGTCAAAGCGTTCCTGCAAGGGCTGAACCTCGCCGTCCAGGTGCGAGGCAACGGGCTCGCTGCACTCGACAGTGAGCGCCGTTACCGGTTCATGAACGATCTCCGGCTCCCGCATGTGCGTCCCCCTGATGAGCTTTGGCAGCAAAGAGAGGATTTTCGACCGGGAAACCGGTGCGGCAATGAGCAGGTCGAAGATGCCGTCGTCATTGCGCGCGTCGGGCGCAATGTGAAACATGCCGCCAATAAACGGCCCGTTGGCAACGTTGGCCAGCGTGATCGGCCCATCCCAGATCGTTTTTTCTCCCGTGATGCGCATGTGGGGCGTCGCGATGCCGTCCACCATGCAGCGAAAAATGGCCAGCAGGTAGACCAGGTCGCCGATGGGCATTCGATAAGCGCGCGCGATTCGAGTGACCTTCGCATCGAAGCCGATGCCCGCGCCATTGGCAAAAAAGCGGTCGTTGAGCTGGCCGATATCCACTCTGCGGCCCGGATCGTTGGCAGCAATGCGATCTGCCAGCAATGAGGTTGCATGTTCCCAGTCGAGAGGAATGCCGCAGGCCTTGGCGAAGTCATTGCCGGTGCCCGTGGGAATCACGCCCAGCGCCGCATCGCCCCTAACGCGCATGATGCCGTTGGCGGCCTCGTGAATGCTGCCGTCACCCCCGGCGACGACGAGGCGAAGCGCCCCGTTGCTGACATGCTCCGCAACCTGGGCTTCCAGGTCGCCGACGTCACGGCTGAGGTGAACTTCGACCTCGTAGCCCGGCCTGCTCAACAACTCACGAATACGCGGCTCTCGCCTGCCAGCGCGACCTCGACCGGCGGCGGGATTGAGGAACAGGTGAACGGTCTCGGTTGTCATTGGCCGATGCTACAATGCGCCAGTCTCTTCTCGCAAAACGGCACGCGCATGCTGGAGCTCGGCAGCAAGTTTCTTATCAGCTATTTCACCGGCTCGTTGATGGGCGCAATGATTGTCGGCAAGTTGCGAGGTGGCGTGGACATTCGCAACATGGGTAGCGGCAACGCCGGCGGAACCAACGCCTTGCGCACGCAGGGGGTCCTGTTTGCACTGGGCGTGGTTATCATCGATGTCGGCAAGGGTGTAATCGGGGCCGGCGTGGTGCCCGGCCTGAATCTTCCTTTCGTGCCGGCGGACCCCGAGATATCGCGCACCTGGCTCGCTCTGGCCTGCGCGGCGGCCGCGGTCTTTGGCCACGTCTGGCCTGTCTACCACGGCTTCAAAGGCGGCAAAGGTGCGGCGACGCTCGTCGGAACGCTCGTGATACTGGCGCCCAAATTGATCATCG
>JAOUNK010000165.1 GCA_029881015.1 Gammaproteobacteria bacterium
ATACCGTAGGCCGCCCATACGACGACCGTTGCAAACACCGGGTCGCGATACCTGAGGACTACATGGACCCCTATGGCCCCGGCGACGGCGAGCTTGAGGAGGGCCCACTGGATAGCGGTGAGCCAGATGTCGTCCCAGCCGTTGCCGGTCTGCAGGGCGCTGGCGTTCGCGATTGTCGCGACGCAGATCCAGCCGGTGTAGAGGCTGAACGGCAGATAGAGGACCAGGTGTTCGGCAACAGGTGCGTCTGCGATTCTAGCGAGCAGGCCGCGATAGATGAGAATCAGGGTTGTGAGGATAACGAGCATGACGAGCAGGGAGAGCGCGAGCAGATCGTAGTGCCAGACAACGATCCAGGTGGCATTCATCAGGCAATTGACCTGGAACAAGGTCGACAGGCGGGCTATTTTTGCGTTCGTGCGCCGTGCCGGCAGCGCCTGCCAGACGATGAACGCCAGTAGTGCGAGGTAGATGACGCCCCAAATCGAGAACGTAAAGCCCGCAGGCGTAAACAGTGACGGATACCTGGCCGAGATCTCCGGCATGGTCTGCCCGTTGATCGGCAGCGCATTCGAGAGAACATTCAGGAGGATTACGATAGCAAAAGCGACCAGGTTTCCGCCCCAGTCCCGGAAGCTTCTTTGCATGCGGTCGACTCCGTTCAGAGCGGTGCGGCCATCGGCAGCTTGCGGTCCTGGATGCCCAGCAAGATGGGTTGGGCGGATTCGCGATAGATATTCACTTTCGCGTTGAACGCGACCCGTGACAGGCCGTGCTTGTCCTTAATGGTAAGGCGCCGGATATTGAACTGTCCGCCGCCGATATGCTCACCGGTCAGGTAACACTTGATTGCAGTTACCCGCTCACCTGAAAGGTCCATGCCGCTGAGCTGCGACAGGTTGCCCTGGGCGCGTTCAAGGAAGGTTACGGCGTCGACGTTCGGGTCCACCTGTAGTGTCCCGGTGTCGGTATGCGATGCGATGCTCGTCATGAAGTCACCGACAAGGATCTGACCCGGCAGCGCGGCCTCGATCATGCGGGCCAGTTCAATCGTCACGTCACCCACAATAAAGTCATGCGTCGTCGGGTTCAGGCCCTCTGCCTGGTGGAATTCGTAACAACTGCCCACGTGGAAACAGGCACGGAGGCGCGGCACTGCCTTGGTCGCGGACTTGCTACGTGCGATCGCGTTGTCCGCGAGGACGATATGCATGAAATGGTAGAGATTGACGCTGGCCTCGAGGCCCTGGTCGCGATTCCAGATGTAGAACCCGTCGCCACTCGACGAGCGCGCAAAGTCGATATTGACGTCCTGATCGAGCATCTTCGCGTGCGCTGAATTCAGGGAATACGCGAGACTGTTCAACTGGGTCATCTGCTCGAATGGCGTCAACAGGCTGAAGCCCACGATATCGAACAGCGTCACGGCGCGGCTCGCTACATAGTTGATGCCGAATTTGCGGATCATTCCCTCGATGATCTGCGTTTCGATCTGGTTACCCACGAGCGGCTCGCGCAGCCGGATATTTATCGGCTCAATATTCAGCAGCCGGGAGACCTTTTGCATCTGCGTGATGGTCAGTTGCCGCTCCCCGGAGATGAGTTCCGTGATGAACTGCGGGGATACACGGGGAGGGCGGTTGTCTTCCCTTGGGCTTGTGTATTCCGCAATTGCATAGTGCGGTACGACCAGGATCAGTACGCCCTGGTCGAGAGGTGTCCAGCTCAGGATGCTGTTTTGGCCGAGCGACCAGTGACTCCGCAGCGCCGTTTCCAGGTGTGACAGGTTACTATACTGCCGCAGGCCCATAGACTGAGCCAGTCCGGCCAATTGATCCAGGTACGGTGAATAATCGGTTATTCGCCGAATCCCGGATCTCGACAGATCGTCTAATTCCATTCGATTCCCCACAACGACTTTCGCGATAGTGGATTCTCTGCCACAGTTCGCTCGTACCAACGTAATGAACTCTTTTGAGCAGCGCAAGTGTTTGAATAACGCTGTGCTAGTTTACATAACATATGGCACCGAAAGGCCCGCACATCAACGAAATTTACGCTTTGCGTGAACGTCTTACAGACGAGACCGTGGTAACGCCGGTGCTTCGTTGCGCAGCGCTCGAGGCCTTGCTGGGGAGCGGGACCGAAGTCTACGCCAAACTGGAGTTCCTGCAGTGCACGGGCACCTTCAAAGCACGCGGCGCACTGGCGACCCTGCACAGCCTGTCGGACCAGCAACTTCAGGCCGGTGTCACGGCCGTCAGCGCGGGGAATCATGCGATCGCCACGGCTTTTGCCGCCAGGATAGTCGGCACGACAGCCAAGGTCGTAATGATCGGGTCCGCCAATCCGTCCAGGATTCAGAGCTGTCGCGCGTTCGGCGGTGAAGTTGTCCGCGTGGACGACACGCACGAGGCGTTTGCCGAGGCTGAGCGCATCCAGGCGGAGGAGGGCCGCTACTTCGTGCATCCGTTCGAGGGGCCGACCATTGCACTGGGTACCGGAACGATCGGTGCCGAGATTTGCGAGCAGGTGCCTGACTTCGACGCGCTCGTTGTGCCGATCGGTGGTGGCGGATTGATTGGCGGAGTGTCTAACGCCGTCAAACAGCTCCGGCCGGATTGCAGCATATTCGGTGTCGAGCCTGTCGGGGCGGACTCGATGCATCGCAGCCGTGCGAGCGGCAAACCCGAGGCTATTGACAAGGTCGACACGATTGCCGACAGCCTGGGCGCACCGTTCGCCATGCCGTACTCGTTTGCCCTCACACAAGCGAATGTCGATGAGCTGGTACTGGTGGACGACGAACAACTGCGTCGCACCATGGGCTTCCTGTTTCGCAGCATGAAACTGGCCGTCGAGCCCGCCTGCGCGGCGAGCACCGCGGCCCTTCTCTGGCCCCTGCGGGAGACCTTGCGGGGCAAGCGCGTCGTGCTCGTGATGTGTGGCAGCAACATTGACTGGGAAACGTTTGAGCAACAGGCAATTCTCGATGACGCAATTGCTTGAACGGCTGAAAGAGATCGCAGGTCCCGGCGGTTGGTCAACCGATCCGATCGAACTGGAACCGCATTTGACCGAGTGGCGGGGGGTCTACAGCGGCCGCACGCTGGTCTTGCTGAAACCGCGTTCGACGGCAGCCGTTGCCGCAATTGTCAGAGCGTGTGCAGAGCACGGCGTGGGCATCGTCCCGCAGGGTGGCAATACCAGCATGTGCGGTGGCGCGGTTCCGGACGATTCAGGACAACAGGTCGTGCTGTCGTTGAGCCGTATGAACCGGGTACGCAAGGTCGATGCGCGGAATTTCTCGATGGAAGTCGACGCGGGCTGCGTCCTTGCGCACGCCCAGGATGCCGCCAGGCAGGCGGGACGCTACCTGCCGCTGAGCCTCGGCGCCGAGGGTACCTGCCAGGTTGGCGGCACGATCGCGACCAATGCCGGTGGCATGAACGTCGGTCGATACGGCACTGCGCGCGCACTCGTGCTCGGGCTCGAAGTGGTCCTGGCCGACGGTACGGTGCTCGACAGCCTGCGATCCTTGCGCAAGGACACGGCCGGCTACGATCTCAAGCAGCTCTTCATCGGCAGCGAAGGGACGCTCGGCATTATTACAGCGGCCTCGCTCAGGCTGTACCCGGATCCCGGTGAGCTGTCGACAGCGCTGATCGGCATTGAAAACGCCGGCGATGCCGTCGAGCTGCTGGGCGTATTGAAGGCAGCGCTCGATGATCGCGTGGAGTCCTTTGAGCTGGTTTCGCAAAGAGTGTTTGGCCTTGTCACCAGGTACATCCCCGGTGCGCGACTGCCTTTCGACGACGAGTACCCATGGTACGTCCTGCTGGAAGCGGCAACAGGAGGTCGACGGGAATTACTCGAGAATGTTCTGGCCGATGCCGCGGAGCGCGACTTGTTGCTCACCGCGGTCATTGCCAAGAACGAAAAAGAAGCCGCCGAACTCTGGCGCCTGCGGCATTCGATTGCGGAAGCCGAACGGCACGATGGCAGATCGCTCAAGCACGATATCTCGGTGCCGTTGTCGGCAATGCAGGCATTTCTCGCACGGGGCGATGAATTACTGGCATCCTGTCATCCAGAGGCAAAACTGGTTGCGTTCGGTCATGTCGGTGATGGCAATCTGCACTACAACGTCGTTCTGCCCCGGGACCTTGGCGCTGAGGCCTGGGTCGAAGAGGGCGATCGGGTCACCCGGCGTATCTACGACCTCGTACGGGAGCTTGGTGGCAGCTTCAGCGCTGAGCACGGTGTCGGGCAAGCCAAGCGGGCATGGCTTGCGGAATATCGGGCCGGGCCGGAGCTTGATTTGATGCGACAGCTCAAAAAGACGCTGGATCCCGCGAATATCCTCAATCCGGGCAAGGTAATTTGACGACCAGTTCCGGATCACGGCTTGATAATGCCGGTAAAATCGTCTGTGAATATGAGTGCCGAGACTGACAAAATCCGCGATACGTTCGCCAACCAGCTGTCGAATTTCGATGACAGGCTGGAGGCGACGTCCGATGACATCGACTTGCTTGCCGATATCCAGCAGGGGATCGGCAGATTGCTGGCGTCCAATAACGGCAGCGAGGCGACAATCAGGAGTGTCCTGCAGGAGCGCTACGATTCCGGTGCGTTGCGCAAGGAGACGTTTCAGCTCGTTAAGTCGATGCTCGATCGCTATGTAACGGAAGAAAACACCGCCGGCGCATCAACCGCCACAATGCGCGACGAGGACAGCGAGTCCGGTATTCCCACCGCCCCGATATCACCAACCGGTATTAGAACGCCGGCAAGCACCGGCGGTGACGACGCCTTTGGTACGACGACGGTAATCCCGGCGGACGCAGTGCCGTTCAACAGGACGACGACGCGGGTCCAGGCGGGCTCGGTACTGCGGGACCGATTCCTGCTACAAACGGAGGTCTCGGGCGGCAGCATGGGCACGGTGTACAAAGCGCTCGATCGGCGGCTCGCGGAGGCGGGTGCGGAGCAAACGAGCGTGGCCATCAAGGTCCTGTCGCCGCAGCTTGCCCAGGACGGAGACGCCCTAAGAGCTCTGCAACAGGAGGCAGCCAAGACGCGCTGCCTGCTACATCCGAATATCGTGCGGTTCATCGATCTCGATCGTGACGACGACCTCTATTTCCTCATCCTGGAGTGGCTCGAGGGTCGCACGCTCGCCGACATCCTGGATTCGGCAGACGCCCGCAACATTGATGCAGGCGCCGCATTCCGTATCGTCCGGCAAGTTGGCGATGCGCTCGACTACGCGCATCGTTGTGGCATCGTGCATGCCGACATCAAACCAGGCAACGTCATGATCTTGCCGAACGGCAATGCGAAACTGTTCGACTTCGGCGTAGCGCGCGTTCGTCAACGGCAGCTCGACAACGATTTCGATCCCGGTGTACTTGGCGCACTGACACCGGCGTACTCGAGCATGCAGGTGCTGGGTGGTGAGGAACCGGTTGCGTCCGATGATGTGTTCTCACTGGCGTGCCTGTTGTATCGACTGGTCGCGGGATTCCGCGTATTCGGTCCACGTAATGCGGCAGAGGCATCCCAGGCAGGGATGACGCCGCAGAAACCGCAGGGCGTTAGTGAGCAGCAGTGGAAGGTTATCAAGAAGGCGCTGGCATACTCGCGCGTTGCCCGCTTCGCCTCCGTCAGGGAGTTCCTCGACGCACTCGATAGCTGCGCCGCGGACACGAGTGAGAAGACCATCAGCGTCGAAGTGCCTGAGCGTTTCGTTGTCGACGATCGTGGATCGCCCGGCAAATGGATAGCCATCCTGGTCATCGTGCTCGGGCTTGTGGGCATCGGTGCACAGCAGATGGGTTACCTCGATCCCTGGCTTGCGCAGTTGCAGGGCAGTAACGCGATTATCGATATTGAGGGCCCCGGCCCTGAAGCAGCTTCGACAATTGAGGACGTCAAGGCCGAGCCGGAGATGGAGATCGCGCCGACCGTGGTCGATGAGCCGGCACCGGAGGCCATGGAAATCGAGGTGGAGGAAATGCTAACCGACGCCGAAGAAGAGCCCGCGCCAGTCAGGCCAGACCCAAACCTCGTCGACTTCTCCAAGCTCCCGCCGCCGACCGCGATCGTGAGCTTCGCGTTGGACCGCGCGGCGGCCGATCCTACCCGAGTTCTGCTTCGCGAGGATGGCGATCCCGTACTAATTGACTTCGTACGCGAAGGAGACGTCAGCGCGCCTCTGACACTGCGGCTCGAAGAGGTGGGCTTCAGCGGAAGTCGCTCCCCATGGAGTTCCGGCCAGTACGCATTTTCGAATGGCGGCTTGCTGGTCTTTCCGAGGGGGCAGGAACGCGCCCGCGTAACCTTGACGACCGCGTCGGATTCACGTCAGGAGGCAGACCAGCAATCGACGTTGCGCCTGCGTCTCGCGGACAACGCCTCGTCCGAGCTGGCGATAGTCAACGTGATACTGGAGGACGATGACCGGCGGTCCTTCGAAGGACGCTTGCCGGACAACACAATCGCCTTCACCAGCAGCCAGATATCCGTCAGCGAGGCGGACCCCGCCGTTCAGATCGATATCATTCGTCTCAACCCGGACAACACATCGGTGGTCGTCGGCTATACCGTCGAAGACATCACCGCGACCGAGGGTGAGGACTATTTCGCACCGGGGACCTACTCGATATCGTTCGGCCCGGGCCAGCGATCTGCAAGGTTACTGATTCCGCTTGTGCAGGATTCTGTCGCCGAAGGCGACGAGGCGTTTGTGGTCAAACTGGCGGTCGACCTGGAGTCGAGGCCGGCCAACGTCTCGCCCAATATTGCAGTGATGATCCGGGACGACGAAATCTGACCCTCCGGAATCGCTCGCCGTACTTGACCTGAGGCCCAAGGTCCGTTTTACTGCGACGATGCTTTCTTCCCACACCCACGCGAAGTGCCAACTTACCGACTCGTTCGGTATGGAAGAACACTTAAAACACATGGCGCGCCAGAGGCGCGTGGGTGCGAATGGCAACTGTACCGGCTAGTAATAAAGTTCGGACATTGTCAGCAGACCCGCCGGGAATCTCCTCGCGGGTTTTTTTTTGCCACATCCCCAGGGGATCTGAATGAGCGAGATCGTTAGAGAAGCGGAGTTCGAGGACAGCGCCAGGCTCGGGGCCTCCGACAAGGTTGCAGCGTCACCCTGGGTGGTCATGAAGTTCGGCGGCACCAGCGTCTCGACGGTGCAAAACTGGGAGACAATCGCGCGGCTCGTTCGGACCCGGCTGGAAGCGGGACTGCGTCCTGTTATCGTGCACTCCGCCCTGGGTGGCGTATCCAATGCGCTGGAGCAAACCCTGGCGGCCGCAGTGGCTGGCAGTCCAGCCGACATCCTTGCTACAA
>JAOUNK010000166.1 GCA_029881015.1 Gammaproteobacteria bacterium
GGTGTCGGCATCATCCTGGGCCATGGCAGGCGCAGTTACGAATGCCGTGCTAAACAGCACCACGGCAAACAGGCCGAACACGCGCAGCGACAATGCGCGATCTTCGCTTACTCTCATTTCTTAACCCCTTATGCTTTAGTAGTTCGACGTGGCTTATTGTCTAGCCTAATCGTCGGCCGACCGGGAAAGCCGGTTTAGCCAAGCTGCAATGATGCGAAATCACAACACATTTGTAAATGCCAAGCGGAGAAAGAATCACTAATTTATGGTGATATGTTGTGAAAACACCACAACTTGGAGAGAGCCTGCCGAGAAACGCTCTGGGTGCGTAGGTAGTACCCCGGATAGCTCTTTGTGGAATGCCTTATCTAGGCTGCCAGACAGGTTCATTTCCGGGTCCCCATGACGACGCTGACCGGCAGGCACGTACGCACGATATCGGGGTATGTCGCGACCTTGCTCGCCTACCCGCGCTGGTATATCGACCGGGAGGTCGATTTTACGAACTGCCACCTGCAGGGCCGCTTTGACGAAGAAGACACGGTCTGCGCGGCTTGCCACTTCGGGAGGGCCTGCCGCTGGCTCAGCCTGCATCGGCTGGCACCCACGGTGGATACGCCTTTGCCAGAACTCGTCGATGCGCTGCAGACCGCGGTGACCTATGTACGTAGGGAATGTGCCGACGCCACCGGCCATCCCAGGGAGTGCGACTGCGACACCTGCGAGTGGCTCCAGGAAGCCAGCGCTTTCCTGAGAACGCACCGGCACAAGACATAATATGATCGCCCTTTTGTGAGGGCCATCACGGCGCCGCTGCCGCCGCCGCGTACACTGGATTGCACGAAACTGAACGATTTTGGGAGCTACACCATGAATCCTGCGCGCCTGAGCCTCCTATGCATATCTGTCCTGATCGCAGCCTGCGGCAGCGGCAGCGACCGGTTAGGCAACCGGCCGTCCACAACCACGTTCGCCATCACGCCGGCCAACGCGGCCACGGCAACTCGCGTTGCCTGGGAAGCAGCGCTCGCCAGTGCCGATTTCGGCAATGTGGGTAGCGGGATGGTGATCTCGACGTCGTCACCCGGCGATTTCAGCAAGCCGGGCCTGGCAACGAGCCTTGCGGGAAAGCTAATCAACCCCGTGCAGATGGACCCCCTGGGGCCCGTTGTCCGTTCGTGTTTCGTCCGCGGCATCGTAACGACTACCGGCGACGTGGCCGACGTGACGCTGGCTACGCTGAGCACGGGCGACACCTTCCGGGATGTCTACGAATTCTGCGATGACGGCTTCGGAGAAGTCATCGACGGTACCGTCGATGTGGCGGTACGTGAGTTTACCGGTGACCTCGATACCGGTCTGTATATGCTGAGCCTGGACGTTGTCTTGACGGACCTGCAGGTCGCGACGGGCACGGATACCGTTGTTAGCAACGGCGACACGACAGTAACGCTGGACTCGATGCAGTCTCCGTTTCTCAGGGCGGGTGCCTCAGGCACCTCGATGACCGTGGACTCCAACGCCAGCTCGGAGACGCTCAGCGATTTCACGACGAGCCAGACGATCGATGCCGGGGTACAGACACTGCCCTTCACGCTCGCAGCGGCCGGCACGCTGGACAGCACGCAGCTCGCAGGCGTCGTACGGTATTCGACACCGGTGACGTTTGCCGGAGAAGGCTTCGACTTTCCGAGCTCCGGCACGTTTCTCGTCATGGGCGAGAACTCCTCGGCGCGCCTGACGGCAGTCGACAATATCAACGTCATGATCGAAATTGACGGTAACGGTGACGGCGTGGTCGATGCCACGATCAATACGACCTGGGCAGCACTCGCAGCCTCGTGATCGCCACTATGCGCTATCATCGGCTAAGATATTATGTGAACTGGCCAAGCGACTGACCGATATGCTGATAACGCCGAGACGAGACAAACTGAACAGGATCGTGATCGTTAACCCGAAGGGAGGTTGCGGCAAGTCGACGCTCGCGACCAATCTCGCGGCGGCCTATGCCCGGCAGGGACCGACACCAGCCATCATGGACTACGATCCGCAAGGTTCGACCATGGGCTGGCTCACCCGGCGCCCCGCGAATCTTCCGCCAATTCACGGTATTGCAGCCTACAAGAAGAGCATGCAGGCCACCCGGAGCTGGCAGTTGCGGGTTCCGAATGAGACGGTCAACCTGCTGGTCGATTCCCCGGCCAGCATCGACCACGACGACCTGCGCCAGCTGACGCGCGACTCGACCAGCATACTCGTGCCCGTGTTGCCGTCATCGATGGACATTCACGCAGCGGCGCGCTGCATCGCCGACCTGTTGCTCGTGGCCAAGATCGATCGCCGCGATCGTAAACTCGCTGTCGTCGCCAACCGCACCCGCAAGAACACCAAGAGTTTTGCGAAGCTCATGCGCTTCCTGGACTCGCTCGGTATTCCGATTATCGCGGTGCTGCGCGACAGCCAGAACTATGTCCATTCGGCCGAGCAAGGGGTTGGTGTGTGCGAGATGCAGCCGTCGCGCGTCAAGCAGGATGTCGAGCAGATAGAAAAGATTGTGGCGTGGCTCGACGCCTGGCCGGAACGGCGTCGTGAGTCGACATCGGTCGCGTCGATCAGTCGTCAGCCCAAGGTCAGCGGACCGCTGCTGCGGCGACCGAGTTTCGGCTCAACCTGACGCCTCACGCTGAATCTCAGCGAACAATTCGTTATCGACATTGCCGCCACTGATCACGACGACCGTAGTCCTGTCTCGCGTGCGGATCTTTCCTGACAGGACAGCGGCCAGCGAAACAGCGCCCCCGGGTTCAACCACGAGTTTGAGGTTGGCGAAGGCGAAACGCATGGCGGCTCGCACTTCCGTGTCACTGACAACCAGCCCGTCGCCAAGCAATGCCCGATTGATGGCAAACGTCATTTCGCCCGGCGTATGCGCCTGCAGGGCATCGCAGATGGAGCGCGCAGCCGGGTCGGCATGCTCGCGTTTGCCAGACCGCAGCGAACGCGCCGTATCATCGAACCCCTCCGGTTCGACCGGGTGTACGTCGATACCCGGATTGTGCGCCTTGAGCGCCGTTGCCGTGCCGGCGATCAGCCCGCCACCACCACAGTTGACCAGTACCTGGTCCGGCACGATACCCAGTGCCGCACATTGCCGCGCGATCTCGAGCCCCACTGTACCCTGCCCCGCGATGATGTACTCATGATCGTAGGATGGCACCACGATCGCGCCGCGTTCAGCCGCGATTCTGCGGGCTATCGCCTCGCGGTCTCCCGTGTAGCGATCGTACGTGATGACCTCTCCGCCCAGTCGCCGCGTGTTCTCGAGTTTCGCGCGCGGCGCATCTTCCGGCATGACGATTGCCGTGCGAATGCCGAGCATGGTGCCGGCCGCCGCCACGCCCTGCGCATGATTGCCGGATGAAAACGCCACGACGCCACGCTGCGACTCTTCGGCATTGAGCTGACTGAGAAAGTTATAGGCGCCTCGAATCTTGAACGTACCCGTTACCTGCAGGCACTCCGGCTTCACGAGCACCTTGCCACCGGCAATCTCGTCCAGTAGCCGATTGCTCAGCAACGGTGTCTCGACGGCCACTCCTTCGAGGCGGCCCGCCGCGCGTTCGATATCCCGAATGTCGGTCATTCCAGCGTTGTACCCGCCAGGCGGTCGGTCTTGGCCGCACAGATAAAGTCGTTATCGGAGAGCCCGTCGATCGAATGCGTCGTATAGCTGACGCCGCAACTACCGTAGGCAATGGTCAGCACCGGATGGTGGTCTTGGGCGATCGCAACCCAGGCCGCCGCATTGGCGAAACCGAGGGCCATGTCGTAGCCCGGAAAACGAAAGCTCCGCGAAATGCTTCGGCCATCTTCGCTTATCGACCAGTCCGCGTGCAGCCCGAGCAGCAACTCCTCTGCCTGCTCCCTGGTCAGCGGCTCGGTACCACCTTCGCAGGGCTTGCAGCGACGTGCCGCCAATTCTTCAGACATGGGTCAGACCTCACAGCTTGGGTGGGCAAACAGTAACAAAAAAAGGCCGACCCTGTTACAGGGCCGGCCAGGCGGAGACTCAGATGAGTCACAGGGAAGATTGGCCGGGATTCGCGGCAAGCGACGGCGTGTTGTCGATGAACAGCTTGACGCTGACGCGGCGTTCGAGGGCATAGCTGTCGGGCGTCTGGTCCTCGGCCGCCGATTCTCCGTGAGCACTCATGTTGATGCGGCTCGGGTGGATACCGGCGGCAACGAACTGGTCGCGAATAAACTGGACGCGGCGTTCGGACAGTACGAGGTTGTAGTCCGCGTCGCCGCGCTCGTCGGCGAAGCCGTCGAGCTGGATATGGATGTCGGTCATGCCGGCCAGCATGCCCGCCAGCTGTGCCAGCCGATCGCCCGTCGTATCGGAGAGGACGGCTTCATCGGTCCGGAACAGGAGGTCCATGTCGATACCGGCCTGTAACAGGCTGACGAGTTCCGGGCGCGCGACGTTCTGCAGACGCTCGATTTCGCCATGCAGCTTGTCGACATCGCCTTCGAGACGGGTAACGGAATCGGAGGAACGGACCACGCTGACCGTGAGTTCGTCGATGTGCTCGTTCTTCTGGTGCATTGTGTCGCCGATTTTGGCGCCGACTGCTGCACCGATGATCAGTCCGACGGGTCCGCCGGCGATTGCGCCGACCAGTGCGCCCGAACCGACGCCGATAGACTCCTGCTTCGATGTCTTTGCGGCTGCCTGGGAGGGGACGGCAAGGAACAGCGAAAGTGCCGTGATGGTGGTAATGATTGAAGTACGCATGTGAATGATCTCCTGGGTTGCGGTGCGGCCCATTGGCCGGCTTCGGAGTTCATTACACGACGCAATAGCGCACGGGAAACGGCGCCATCGTGGAAAGCCTGCGATCAATTGTGACGAAAAGTGGCGCTAGCGGTTCTCGTCGGTCAGCGCGACAAACGTGCCGCCGTTGCGATCGCAAAGCACACGCATGAGCGTGGCGAAACGGCTGGCCGAGCGCGGGATCTGGCCGCCACCACGAAAACCGCGGGGGAAACCGACCGCGTGGATGCGCACACGCCGGGTGCCGTCTGTACCGACCCGATTGCGGCGATCGATCGTACCGACGACCTGGTCGATATTCATCTGACCGGCAAAGTCATCGCCGAATACGTAGATGCTGATCTTCTTGTCTGCATCCCAGAAGGTCTCGATTGCTGCCTGGATGCCATCGACCGGGTTACTGTCACTTTGTGCAAACCAGGTGCGCATGCGATTGACGATTGCCTGCCTGCGGCCGGGCGAATCCGGGATCCAGCGACCCGCGTACTCGGAGAACATGTACTGGCCGTCATCGTTCATGACCTGAATGCCTTTCACCTCGGGATAGGCATCGAGCGCTTCGCGCAATTTGCGTTGTACGAGACCCCAGTTGTAGTTGACCATGCTGTTCGACGTATCGATGACGAAGATGATGTACTCGCTGTCGACCGGTATACCGGCAACAGCGTCCGCATCGCTGCGCCGGTAGTACGGCAACAGGCGCTTCATTTCTTCGGTGAGTCGCTGGCGCGCGGCCCGCAGCTCGCCTTCATCGATGGTCGCTTCTTCTTCCTGGCGGCTGGCCTCGTACTGGCCGCGTATGCGATTCAGATCACCCTGCAGCGCGGCGAGTTCTGTTCTCGTCGACGCGGCATCCTGGCGGACCTTCTTGAGTTCGCGGTCGAGTATTACGGACTCGCCGCGCAGGTTGAACAACTCCTCCTGCAGGAGCGCGATGAGCTGCTCGAGATTCTCCTCCGCCTCCTCGATCACGACGGGCTCGTAGATCTTGCTCAATACGAGCAGCAGGATGATGGCGCCGAAACCGCAGCAAATGCAGTCGAGGAACGACAGGCTGAATGCTTCGATGTTGCGACGACGTCTCACGGCAGCTCCTTACGGCCAGTCCCGGCTAACGGTCAGGAAGGAACCGTTCGTGGTCAGCGCCAGCGACCAGAAAGAAATGGGCGCGGCGAAATCGCCCGACATCGGGAAGAGCATGATGTTGACCGGAATACCCGACGGCAGCTCGCGTGTTGCGCGAGTGAAAATATTGAGCCTCTCATTGGCACCGATGCGGGTCTTGTCCGACGTCGCCGCGTCCATCGTCGGCATGCCGTCGACCAGCAGGATGATGTTATCGGGGCGCGGCGACAAGGTCTTGGCGACGGCGAATGCGGAGTGCATGTTGGTCCCGTTCTTCGGCACCGTACGACGCAGGACCCGCACCGCTTCACTGAGCTGTTGACCGTCACCGGCCGTCAGCCAGACACCCTCGGTGCCGCGCAGAACAGGCTCCGTGATGTTGTTGAACATGTAGATCTGGTACTGGTCGTCCGCCGAGAACTGCGTGGTGAGCCAGTTGACCGTTGCCACTACCTGGCGCCACTTTCGCGCACGCAATTGCTCGGACTCGGGCCGGTTGCGGCGAATGATGACATTCGCGACGGAATCGCTGAGCATGCTCGCCGAACGATCGACCAGGATCAGTGTCCGTTCGCCGCCGAGCCGCAGTCCCGTCAGGTACTGGCGGTCGCCATCGCCCTTGAATTCGCGGATCTGTTCGCCGGCCTCGTCCTGGTCGGCCTTGATGGCCAGCAGCCGCTTGACCTCTTCGTCGAGCGATTTGATGTCCGACTGCAGTTTCTCCACGCGCTCGATCTTGGCCAGCGTGTCCTGGTCGTACTTGTCGAGCTCGGCCTGCAACTCCTGGATCAGCGCGATGATCTGCGCGATCTGGCTGTCAGCGTCTTCTTTCTCGACCTCGAGCTTCTGCTTGGTATTGCGCGCCAGTGCGAGGTTCTTGCGGCCTTCGAGCACCTCGATTTCGAGGCGATTGGTCTCCGCCATGAGTTCGCTGTTGTCGTTCTCGGTCGTCGCATTGACATGCGAGTTGATAATCATGAAGAACAGGATGACCGCACCGAAGCCACAGCTCATGCAGTCGAGGAACGACATGCTGAAGACTTCCGTCGACCTGCGCCTACGTGCCATCTGCCGGCTCCACGACAATCATCCGCAGTTCGACACCCGGGGTCCCGACGCGCAGCACGTCGCCGGTCTGCAATGCGGCAGACCCGTCAATGCGGTGGCCGTTCAGATAGGTCCCGTAGCGACTGTGGTCCGTGACAATACACTGGCCGTTGCTCGCCGCAATGTCGCAGTGGCGGCGCGACACACCGGGAATGTCCTGCCCGAGGTCCAGCCAGCGTTCATCCTCCGCCGATTGCGTGCCCAGCCACAGTGGTATTTCGTTAACGGACACCGCGTTGTGGCCCAGCAGGATGTGCGTTGGCTGTGCGGCGTGCTGGCGACCGCCGACATCG
>JAOUNK010000007.1 GCA_029881015.1 Gammaproteobacteria bacterium
GATCACGCGCGTGCCGAAGATACGGCTGACCAGGGCATCTTCGTCCACGGCTCGCTGGAATGCGTCGAACACATTGTCGTTCAGGCCATCGATCACGGCCTCGAACTGCTTGCGCATGTCTGCGTCTGCCGCCTGCCCGACCGCGGGCTGCGGGGCCATCCCAAGTACCAAGACCGCTACGCCCAAAGCCAGAAATCTGTTCACTGCATTCACCTCCTGCGTGCCGGGCCGCCGACGCCGCGAGCCGCTTGTCAGGCGAGCGTGACGCGTGCGAACTTGCGCTTGCCCACCTGGAATATGTTGGTACTGCCGGCCTCAACCTGCAGGGCCCTGTCCGCCACCCGCTCGCCGTCGATCCTGACGGCGCCCTGCTCAATCATCCGGAACGCCTCGGAGGTGCTGCCGACCAGGCCCGCTGCTTTCAACAAGTACGCAATACCGAGCCGGCCATCTTTCGACTCCAGGGTTCTTTCCGGAATCTCGTCGGGCATGGCGCCTTGTTGAAAGCGGGCGATGAACTCGTCCCGCGCACCCGCCGCCGCTGCGTCATCATGGAATCTGGCAACGATTTCCATGCCAAGTTCAAATTTTGCGTCGCGTGGATTCATGCCATCGACCACCGCCTTCTTCAAGGCGGCGATCTCGTCGAGCGAGCGGAAGCTGAGTACCTCGAAATACCGCCACATCAGGTCGTCGGAAATCGACATGAGCTTGCCGAACATGTCACCGGGTGCATCCGTGATGCCAATGTAGTTGTCCAGTGACTTGGACATCTTCTGCACGCCGTCGAGACCCTCCAGTAATGGCGTTGTCATCACGATCTGCGGTTGCTGCCCGAAATCCTGCTGCAACTGCCGGCCGACCAGCAGGTTGAACTTCTGGTCAGTGCCGCCCAGTTCGACATCTGCTCTCAGTTCGACCGAGTCGTACCCCTGCACGATCGGATACAGGAACTCGTGTATCGATATCGGCACACCGCCTTTGTAGCGCTTCTTGAAGTCATCGCGCTCCAGCATGCGGGCGACCGTCTGGTGCGACGCGAGCTTGACCAGCCCGGCCGCATCCATTTTGCCCATCCAGGTCGAATTAAACGCCACGCGCGTCAGGTCAGGATCCAGGATCTTGAATATCTGGCGCTCATAGGTCTCGGCATTTGCCTTGATCTCTTCCGGCGTCAGCGGGGGACGCGTCGCGTTTTTGCCCGAAGGATCGCCGATCATTCCCGTGAAGTCGCCGATCAGGAAGACGACCTCGTGACCGAACTGCTGGAATTGGCGCATTTTGTTGATCAGCACGGTGTGCCCGATATGCAAGTCAGGCGCGGTCGGGTCGAAACCGGCCTTGACGATCAGCGGCCTGCCGAGTTTCAGCTTCAGCCGAAGCCCGTCTTCGGGCAATACTTCATCCGTTCCGCGGCCAAGTTCCGCGATCTGTTCCTTAATACTGCTCATTGTCCTGCGTCTTTTTGTACCTTCGGCGCGTTCGCCGGTGGGCGCGGCGTCGACCGCATTTCAGTTTCGCGAACTGTAGCATCCTCGCGCGGCTTTGACCTCCAAAATGCCAACCGGTAGAGTAGCGGCATCCATGCATTCGGGGACGCAGACTTGAGTCGTCAGGCCAGCCCACTTCTTCACGATTACAAGCCGTCTGCCGCGCGAAAGCCCGCGAAATCCAAAGCCTTCCAGTGGTTTGCGGTAGGGCTCGGCATCCCGCTTATCGGCATCGCCCTGATCTCCGGTCTTGGCACCAACGACCCCAGACCGATGGCGCCCGAAACACCGGCGATGGTTGCCGCCGACACCGCCGTACTGACGGTGGACGAACTCGACGCCGCGGAAATCACGCGTAACGCTGTCGAACCGGAGATTGCCGTCGAACCTGAACCCGTGTTCGATCGTCTATCGCTGACCGTGGGTCGCGGCGATACGATGGAAGGCCTGTTCCGGCGCAACGACCTGGACATCGGCCACCTCATGGCCATCGCCCAGCTCGACGAAGCCAGGCAGCGCTTTCGCCGTCTCAAGCCCGGCGATGTCTTTGAGGTTACGCACGACGCGGGCAAGATCGTCAGCCTGTATTCGAAACTCGATCTGACCAACTCACTGCGCATTGAACGCCAGGATGACGGTTTCGTCGCGCAGATCATCGAGCGGCCGGTCGAAGTTCGCAAACGCCACGCCTATGGCGTGATCGAGAGCTCTCTTTTTGAAAGCGCTGCTCAGGCGGGCCTGTCCGACAGGACGATCATGAACATCGCCGGCATCTTCGCCTGGGACGTCGATTTCATCCTGGACATCCGCTCCGGTGACAATTACTACGTCCAGTACGAGGAAATCTGGCAGGACGGTGAATTCGTCACCGACGGCGAGATCATTGCGGCCGAGTTCAACAATAACGGCCGCCAGATCCGGGCCATTCGCTTCAAGGACAAGAACGACGTCACCGACTACTTCACGCCCGAGGGCGACAGCGTCCGCAAAGCGTTTATCCGCGCCCCGGTGGATTTCACCCGGATCAGTTCGAACTTCAACCCGAACCGGCGTCACCCCATTCTGAACACGATCCGCGCGCACCGCGGTGTGGACTATGCTGCGCCTCGCGGCACCCCGATCAAGGCAGCCGGCGACGGCAAGGTCATCTTCCACGGGACCAAGTCCGGTTACGGCAAGGTCGTCATCCTGCAACACGGCGGCAATATCACGACACTCTACGCTCACATGTCGAGTTTCGCGGCCAAAGCGAGGCTCGGGTCGCGCGTGCGGCAGGGGCAGACCATCGGCTACGTGGGCATGACCGGACTCGCCACCGCGAACCACCTTCACTACGAGTATCGGCTGAACGGGGTACATCGAAACCCGCGGACCGTTTCACTGCCGGACGCAGAGCCGATCAAGAGCGAGTACCGCCAGCAATTCCTCGCCGAGGCGGCCCCGATTCTCGAGGAACTCGAGCAGTTCAAGAGCACGCGGGTAGCGTCGATCGCTTTCAGCGCACAATAACAGGATGCCCGATCTTTACATTGGCCTGATGTCCGGCACAAGCATGGACGGCATCGATGCCGTGGCCGTACGCTTCGGCGAGCGCAGTGTGCGTATTGCAGGGACCTGCCGCCAGGCCTATCCCGACACCCTGCGCCGGGCGCTCCTGAACGCGGCCGCAACGCCCGTCGACCAGCCGATCGCCAATATCGGCTCCCTGGACCGACAGGTGGGCGAGTGCTTCCGTGACGCTGCCCTCAAGCTGCTGCAGGACAGCGGCATCGCCGCCAATGACGTCCGTGCGATCGGCAGCCACGGCCAGACCGTTCGCCATCAACCGGATGCTATTGCACCGTACTCTCTGCAAATCGGGAACCCGGCGACGATTGCCGCCGGGACCGGCATCGACACGGTGGCCGACTTTCGGAGCGCCGATATCGCCGCGGGCGGCCAGGGCGCCCCGCTGGTGCCGCCGTTCCACGATTGGTTGTTCGGTGGCACGGCAAGTGAGCGGGTCATTCTGAACATCGGGGGCATCGCAAACGTGACGATACTCGGGGCAGGCGATGCGCCCGTCGTCGGCTTCGACACGGGTCCCGGAAACACGCTGCTGGACCGCTGGGTGCAGAAGCACAGGAAGACACCGTTCGATCGCAATGGCGACTGGGCCGCATCGGGATCCTGCGTCGAGGAGTTGCTCGAGCGACTGCTGGCATTCGAATTCTTCAGCCTGGAACCGCCCAAGAGCACCGGCCTGGAGGATTTCAATCTCGACTGGCTGCTACAGCATCACCCCGAGACGTATGATCCGGCCGACGTCCAGGCGACACTGGCCGAATTGACCGCGCGCACGATTGCAGACAGCATGAAAGAACACGCTCCGACTTCGCAGGCGCTGTATGTCTGCGGTGGCGGCGCGCACAACGCGGACCTGCTGGCTCGTCTTTCCCGCAACCTCCCGGGCACGAAGGTGGATACGACCCGGGCCGTTGGCCTCGACCCGGACTGGGTGGAAGCGGTCGCGTTCGCCTGGCTGGCGATGCGCACGATGAACAAGGAAACCGGAAATCTCCCGAGTGTGACCGGTGCAACTCACAAAGTCGTTCTCGGCGCGATACACTCTCCCTGAGATATGGACAGCCTGTACATCAACCGCGAACTCAGCCTGCTCGAGTTCCACAAACGCGTCTTCGCACAGGCGCTGGACCCCGATGTGCCGTTGCTCGAGCGGCTGCGCTTCCTGTGCATTGTCTGCACCAACCTCGACGAATTCTTCGAGATCCGCGTTGCGGGACTGAAGCAACGTATGGAAATCGGGGCGCCTGCGCAGGGGCCCGAGAAGATACCGGCCCAGGACGTGTTCAACACACTTCGCCGGGAGGTCGCCGAACTCGTTCGCCAGCAATACCGTTTGCTCAACGACGTCATGTTCCCGGAACTCACCAGGGCGGGCGTCCGCTTTGTGCAAAGTCACGAATGGAGCGACGAGCAGCAGGCGTGGCTGAGTCAGTATTTCGACGAACAGGTCGTGCCGGTACTCACGCCGCTGACCTTCGACCCGTCGCGGCCGTTCCCGCGCGTTCTCAACAAGAGCCTGAACTTCGTCGTCCGCCTGCACGGCAGGGATGCGTTCGGCCGGCGCCGCCACCGTGGCATGGTACAGGCGCCGCGTTCGCTCCCGCGCATCATCGAGTTGCCCGAGCACCTCAGCAAACCGGGCGAGCACAACTACGTGTTCCTGTCTTCCGTGATCCGGGTGCATGTCGATCGCCTGTTCCCGGGGCTGGATGTCGATGGCTGTTACCAGTTCCGTGTGACGCGCAACAGCGATCTCTACATCGATGACGAGGAAGTCAGCGATCTCGTTCGAGCGCTTGAAGGCCAGCTCGAGGCCAGCCGCTACGGTGCGGCGGTGCGTATCGAGATCGGGCACGAATGCCCTGAGGACCTGCAGGAGTTCCTGCTGGATCACTTCAACCTCCAGGAAGATGACATGTACCTGGTGGAGGGACCGGTAAACCTGAACAGGATGAGCACGGTCTGCGGGCTGACCGATCGCCCGGAGCTGTTGTACCCCGCGTTCACGCAGGGCATGCCCGAGGAACTGCTTACCGATGAAGACATCTTCGAGGTCTTGTCCAAGAAGAACGTGCTACTGCATCACCCTTACCAGTCGTTTGCGCCGGTTATCGATTTCATCGCCGTGGCTGCGGTAGATCCGGACGTACTGGCGATCAAGCAAACCCTGTACAGAACCGGCGCAGACTCGCCTATCGTCGACCACCTCGTCACCGCAGCGCGGTCGGGCAAGGAGGTCACGGTTGTGATCGAGCTGATGGCGCGCTTTGACGAAGCTGCCAACATCGCGCTCGCCAATCGCCTGCAGGAGGCTGGCGCCCACGTGGTCTACGGCCTCGTCGGCTTCAAGACGCACGCGAAAATGCTGCTCGTGGTGCGGCGGGAGGACAACCGGCTGGTGCGCTACGTGCACCTCGGAACAGGCAACTATCACCACGCGACAACGTCCGTGTACACCGACTATGGGTACCTGTCGAGCAGCCAGCGCCTCGGCGAGGATGTGCACAAGCTCTTCCTGCAACTGACAAGCCTGACGGAGGCCGTCGGCATGACGCGCATGCTGGCCTCGCCATTCAGCTTGTTCGACGCGCTGGTCGCCAAGATCGGCCGCGAGACAGAGAACGCCAGGTCCGGGAAGGATGCGCGCATTATCGCCAAGATCAATTCCCTGAATGAGCCAAAGCTGATCGATGCGCTGTACGAAGCATCCCGGGCAGGCGTCAAGATCGACCTGGTCGTGCGCGGCATCTGCTCTCTGCGGCCGGGGGTCAAGGGCTTGTCGGAGAACATCCACGTGCGGTCAATCGTCGGCCGCTTCCTCGAACACTCACGCGTCTACTATTTTCTCAACGGTGGTGACGAGGAATTCTATTGCTCGAGTGCCGACTGGATGGACCGCAACATGTTCCGCCGCAATGAGTCGTGCTTCGAAATCCGCCAGAAGGCAATGAAGGAACAACTGCGCGCGCACCTGGAGACCTTCCTGGCCGATAACTGCCAGGCGTGGGTGCTACATGGCGATGGCAGTTACGAGCGGCTCTCACCAGGAAAGGACGAACGGATTTCGGCCCAGGACATTTTCCTGGAGGAACTTGCCGCGAAGGCCTGATGCGGGCGGCGGAGCCCTTTCTTACTCCTGCTCAACCACCAGTCGATATCCGATGAGGCCAAGGTATTCCTGCTCGCGCTCGAGATCGGCGAGTGTCAGCGGATTGTCAGCCAGCCAGGCAGCGTCGAAACCCAGGGAGATAGTCTCATCCGCCACGTGAATCGAAACGCGTGGATGCTCAATCTCTTTCCGGCTCCGATTCAGGAGAACCGCAAGGCGCAACAGAATCAGTAATCGCAGGCCATCTTCCTGCCACGACTCGGGTAGCGTCCCGACACAGGACTTTGCAATGCGGTGCCGCTGCCCGCCGATCAGCGCCGCCACAAAGCGTTGTTCGGCGCGCGGAAACCCGGGCATGTCGGCATACTCGGCAATATAGGCGCCGTGCCGCTGGTAGCCGTCGTGCGAGATGTCGAGGCCGATTTCGTGCAGGCGAGCCGCCCAGTCGAGCACCTTGCCGGCAAGCCGGCTCGAGAACCCCCATTCCTTCTTGCACTGCTCGAACAGGTCGGCGGCGGTCCGCGCGACTCGTCTGGCCTGCTGCTCGTCCACGTGGTAACGCGCCTCCATGGAGCGCACGGTGCGCTCGCGCGCATCCTCGTGCCGCAGCCTGCCCAACAGGTCGTACAACAGGCCTTCACGCAGGGCGCCATCGGACACCATGAGCTTGTCGATTTTCAGAACATGCAGGAGCTCAGCGAGAATCGACAAGCCGCCAGGCCAAACCTGCGCACGATCGTCCGACAGGCCGTCCAGCGCGATGTCGTTAACCGAATCAAATTCAAGGACCTTCTCGATCAGCTGTTCGATATCACCGAGCGTCAGCCCGGCTTCAGAAATTCCCAGCGCCCGGGCAACGGCCTCCGTCGAGCGAATCGTGCCCGAGGTCCCAATGACCTGGACGCCCTCTGCGCTTCGGAAAAACGCTTTCACGGGGCGCAATTCGAGCTGCGCTGCAAGCCGCGCCTTTGCGAAACAACTGCGACTGATCTTGCCACCCGGGAAGAAACGCTCGGTCATCGAAACACACCCCATATGCGTGCTTTCCAGCGCCGTTGGATTGGCGCCCTTACCGAGGATCAACTCGGTACTGCCGCCGCCTATATCCATGACAAGCCGCAGGCCATCGGTTGGGGGCATGCTGTGCACCACGCCGTTATAGATCAGGCGTGCTTCTTCGATGCCGGAGATGATTTCGATCGGGTGGCCAAGCGCCGCTTCGGCCTCCGCCAGGAAGGTCGTGTCCTCGCGAGCGCGGCGAATGGTACTCGTGCCTGCCGCACGAACGTTGTCGGCATTCATGTCGCGCAAGCGTTCGCCGAAGCGGGACAGGCAGTCGAGCGCACGTTGCCGGGGCTCGGGCGAAATATCGCCGCTATCCGAGAGTCCTTCGGCCAGGCGCACCGTTTCGCGGATGCGATCGAGGATCGCAAGCTGGCCATGGCGCAGCTCGCCGACGATCATGTGGAAACTGTTCGAGCCGAGATCTACGGCTGCGATGATTTCAGGCTGAACGGCCTCAGACGGTAAAGGACGACCCGCAGCCACAGGTGGTTTGTGCATTCGGATTCCGGATGATGAACTGCGCCCCCTGCAGGTCTTCCTTGTAGTCGATCTCAGCACCCATGAGGTACTGGATGCTCATCGGATCGACCAGCAGCGTTACGCCGCCATTCTCGACCTGGCTGTCGCCGTCCTCGACGTCTTCGTCGAACGTGAATCCGTACTGGAAACCCGAGCATCCGCCGCCGGAAATGAACACGCGGAGCTTGAGGTTCGGGTTGTCCTCTTCTGCAATCAGCTCACCGACCTTGCTCGCGGCTGCGTCGGTGAACACGATGCCGTTGGGCATCTGGGGAGCGCTAGCTGTTTCTGTTGCCATGGTATTGATGTCTTGTCCCGTTTGAGGGCAACCCGCTACTCGTTAGCCGCGGCTGCCGCTTCGTCGATTCGATGGGTCTGTTCCAGCAACGGTACCTGCCCTGCGGGCTGATGTACAAGCTTGCCGTTGATTTCGGCGCCAATCGCCATTTCGATCAGATTATAGTACACATTGCCAATGACCCGTGCGGTCGGACCAAGTTCCACCCGCTTGCCGGCGAAAACGTCGCCTTTGACGATGCCGTTGAGGACAACATAAGGCACCGTAACGCCACCGTCGACCGTACCGATGTCGCTGATGCTCAACGCCGACTCGGTATCGGGATCGGCCGAGACGTTGCCATTGACCACGCCATCCACGTGGCAGCCGCCCTGGAAATGCAGGTCACCATTCACCTTGCTGTTAGGGCCAATGAGCGTCTCAACGACCGTGTGTCTGCGTTGCTTCTTGCCGAACATCTGGTTCTCCAATCAGCCCTGGCTCGTCGCCCAGGCGTAACTTTCTTCAATACTCGAAATCGAGCGGGTCCGGGAGCGCACTTCAACATGTATGCGCTCCGGTGTAAAACCGTCCGGCAAGACGAGCTGCCGGTCGAAATCCTGGAAATAGCGGAACGAGAAAGGCCAGTCGGACTCTGCGTCGTCGGGCAACAGCTCGGTCAGCGCGTAGGTCTTGAGCGTTCCGCCCTCACTGCCCTCGACGCTGACGGTGACGTCGCCGGATACCTTTCGATCGTGTTTCATCGCCTGCACCAGTACGAGACGAAGATTGAAATGCCGTTCCTCACCCCCGCGGGTGAGCTTCAGGTCCTGGACGCGCAGACCCGGCTTGCCATCAGCCGGTGAAACGATACCGCGATAGAAGGCGATCGCGTCCTGCTGCTCCTGGATCTTGGCCTCGAGGGAGATCAGGCTCCCCTCGACTTCCTTGTAGGCCTCGCGATCGATTTCCCGGTGCGTCTCCAGTACGGCGATTTCCTGCTTGAGCTCGGCGATCTCGTCATCCAGCGAGGCAATGTGCTCTGCGAACGCCGCGCGTTCGTTGGCGGCATCGACAACATCGTAGCCGGCGCTGATGCGACCGTATTCGAACACCAGGTAGACCACGACCAGCGCGAGCACGACCAGGCCGAGCCTGAACAGCCAGGTCCGGCCCGCGCCATGGGTCTGCAGATGGTAGTTCGCTGCCACTCGTTAGCTCGCCATTTAGTTAAAGACGTTATGTTACGCGGAGCTCATGCCCTGCAGAAGTGCGCCAGGTCACGAATTTGGCCCTTCATCGGCCTCTTTTTCGGCCTGGGCCAGGTCTTTCTCGAAGACCACCCGCCATCGCCGGGGCCACCAGCGCGGCTGCCGCGGGAGGCCTTCCGGGTGCACGCAAGGCCCGAGCTCATGCAAGGCTCTGGCATACACGCGGCGTTTGAAGTAGATCACGTCGTTGACCGGGCGCCAGAATGGCACCCAGCGTATACGATCGAACTCGGGTTTGTCGCCGCAATCGAAGCGGACGGCGTTCTCGTCAGAGACGAGACGCAGCATGAACCAGCGCTGCTTCTGGCCGATGCACAGGGGTTTGCTGTTTCTGCGAATGAACTTGTCGGGCAGGCGGTACCGCAGCCAGTCGCTGGTTACGCCAAGCACCTCCACGTCTTCAGGCCGTAGCCCGACTTCCTCGTGCAGTTCACGAAACATGGCTTGCTCGGGTTCTTCGTCTTCCAGCATCCCGCCCTGCGGGAACTGCCAGCCCTTGGCACCCACGCGACCGCCCAGCATCAACTTATTGTCGGCGTTCGCGAGAATGATACCGACGTTCGCCCGAAAGCCCTCGGCGTCAATCCAATCGTTGCTCATTGCAACCGTACTAAAACTCTAACTGCCGATTACTTTACACTATCGTCCGCCCTTCGCCCCAGGAGATTATTCTTGCTCGCAGGCCGCACCGGAGCCTTGTTCGCTGCATTGCTGCTCATCGTCGCCGCCGCATTCCTGCTGGCGCTGGCGCTCGGCAGTGCGGATATCAGCCTTGCCGAGGCCCTGCAGGCGCTCCGTGGCAAGGCACCGGAGAATGTGCAATCCCTGGTCAATGACCTGCGGCTGCCACGAGCGCTGACCGCGTTTGCCGTCGGCGGCCTGCTCGCGGTTGCCGGCGTGCTGATGCAGGTATTGCTGCGCAACCCGCTGGCCGAGCCCTACATCCTCGGCAGTTCGGGTGGCGCGGCCGTGGCCGCGCTGCTCGCCATGAGCCTCGGCATGGGCAGCCTGGTCGTCGATCTCTCAGCCTTTGGCGGTGCCATGGCCGCGACGCTGCTGGTCTTTGCTATCGCCCAGGGGACGGGTAGCTGGACGCCGACCCGCCTGCTCCTGACCGGCGTCGTTCTTGCCGCAGGCTTCAGTGCGGCGACAACGCTTCTGCTGGCGCTCAGCCCCGACCAGAACCTTCGTGGCATGTTGTTCTGGCTGATGGGCGATCTGAGCTTTGCGTTCGACCCGATGCGCTGTCTTGTCCTGCTCGGGCTGCTGGTTGTCGCAGGCGCCTTGAGCGCGCGGCACCTGAATGTGCTCGCGCGCGGAGAGTTGCAGGCCGCCATCGTCGGCTTGCCCGTGCGTACCTTTCGCTACCTGATATTCATAGCCGCAGCGCTGGCCACCGCACTCTCGGTAACGACAGTGGGCGTGATCGGATTTATCGGTCTCGTCGTGCCGCACCTGGTGCGACTGGTTGCAGGCAGCGACCATCGCGTGGTCCTTCCCGCTGCGGCGCTCGCCGGCGGTGCCCTGCTCGTCGTTGCGGACACGCTGGCCCGCACCATCATGGCGCCCCGTCAGCTTCCCGTCGGCGCGCTGACAGCCGCGATAGGGGTACCGCTGTTTCTGATCCTGATGAGTCGAATTCGGGCGGAGCGCTACCGGTAGCCCACGCGTTCCGCGAGCAGGCGCACATCTTCGTCACGCCAGCCGACCACGCCGAAGTTGCGACCGTTCCACTCTGCAAGAGCCCCGGGTGGATGATTTCGCAACAGCCAGTCGACCAGTTGTTGGGCCTGCTCCGGGTGTGCCGCATGCCGGCCGACCCCTACTGCAGAGATATCGGCATACAGAGGAACCGGACCCGTCTTCCGCATGCCTTCGGGGAGCAGCGACGCGGACACGATGCCGTACTGGCAAGCGCCCGACTCGAGCGCCTCGACCAGCTGCGCTTCCGTTTCGAAAGGCGGTGACGACAGGTTCATCATCCAGGCGCGCACGAGCCTTTCGGCCGGCTTCAGCCCAAGGTCCTCGATCAGCATGGCGATGAGCGCGCGATTGACCGAATTCTCTATCGAGGACACGCAGAGTTTGCCCCGGTAGCTCGCCGCACCGAGGGCAGCGTAACTGCCGGCGGTCTGTTTCTTCGACTCGGGCGCAATGGCGACGGTTATGAAACGCAGGTTCAGTGCCGCCCAGAGCCGGTCCGGGTCCCTTAAGTGCCGGTCGACTCCGTCCAGTGCGCCGGACGCAATCGGCCGCAATGCGCCCTCTTCGGCGGCGTGCCATATGGCAACGACGTCTGGTGTTATTAATACGTCGGCCGGTGTCCCGGACTTGTCGATCAGTGCCTGTGCGTTGGCGGCGGCGTCTCCCCAAACGACCGAGACGGGCACGCCAGTGGCCGCGGTAAACTCGGCGAACAACGCGGGCAGCCCTGCGGGATCGTTTTCCGACGCGTAGACCACGACCGCAGGCCCCTGCGATTTTTCCGGCCCGCCGCACGCGGCAAGCATGCAGGCGGCCACGATCGCGATACGGCTTTTCATGCGGCCTCCACCACGACGCGGTCGCGCCCGGCTGACTTCGCGGCATAGAGCGCAACGTCGGCACGTGCGATGAGCGAGTCGCCCAGCGTCTTCAAGTCCTTGTCATGCGGACCGGGGCTTACCTCGGCAATACCGATCGATGCAGTGATGACGACTTCTTCGCCATTGGGCAGGCGAACAGGCGCGGCAGCGATTTCAGCGCGAATCCGTTCCGCCAGCTTCGCTGCCGATTGCACATCGGTGCCGGGCAGCAGCACCACGAACTCCTCACCACCGTAGCGCGCGGCAACGTCGCTCGCCCTGACCTGCGACTCGATGCGCTGCGCAAGTTCCTGTAGCACAACGTCCCCGGCCGCGTGGCCCCAGGTGTCGTTCACGTGCTTGAAGTGATCGATATCCAGCATCAGGCAAACCAGTCGCTGCCGGTCGCGGCGTGCGCGGGCCAGCTCTTCAGCGATCCGGACGGTCAGGTAGCGGCGGTTGTGCCACCCCGTGAGTACGTCGGTAAAGCCGCTGCGCAACAGGCGCGCGCGGTTGACCACGTTCTCGATACAGAACGACGCGATGACACCCATGTGCGCGAGGAAGTCGCTCGCGTGAACGTGTGTGAAGCGCAGCGGGTCGTTGCTACAGAGATTGATGCTGCCTAGCAGCTTGCCGCGATGGGACAGCGGGATCATCGCGATACTCATTGCGCCTTCCGCACCGGGGCAAATGAGCTGGTGATCGCAGGCCGCAAATTTTCCGAGCCAGGGCTGCTGCAACGCGATGTACTGCGGCGCCAGGCCGGCGATCGACTCGACGACCAGCAGATCCCGAAACTCCTCGGCCGGTGTGCCGTTGGCCAGCAGCAGGTGACGGATATCGTGGTCGGGATCGCACAGCACGAGGCTGACGTACTCGACACCGTAGCTGACGCGCAGACCGTCGATCAGCGCGCGAATAAGGCCGTCCAGGTTTTCCGCCTGGAGCAGGCGGAGCTCACGCATCTGCGCGCGCCGCATTATCTCGTCATTGCGCGCAACTTCGGCCGTCAGCTCCGCGAGCTGGCGGCGGGTTGCTTCAAGCTGCGCCTCGAGTTCTTCCCTGAGCGTCATGTCGTCAGCTCCTCAGTGCGAGATAGTCACGTCCTCTTTCCATGAGTTCGACGAAGGCACGCTCATCGCCATCCGCGACGGTTTCCCGGATTCGCCTGGCCGCGTCGCAAAGCGCATCCAGCGGACCAAGCCCGAACTTGTTCAGATTCTGGATCTCGAAATAGAGGCGCGGATTGTCCTGCGCCACCGCCGCCGACACGAGCAGCTGAGAGTCAAATGTCGTCGATGACATCCTCGCGAGTTTCGGCGCCGCCTCACCGCTCTCGGCGAGTGCCGTAAAGAACGCGATGTTCAGGGCGTGCGAGAGGCCCAGCACATAGGCGATCAGGCGGTCGTGATCGTCGAGGCCCATATCGAGCTGCTCCACCATGGTTGCCGCGAACAATTCCTTCGCATCCGCGGTCGCCTGCGGGTCGCCCGCGTCGCAAAAGATCAGGTGCCGGCCCGACAGCAGGCGCGTATCCGGGCCGTACATGGGGTGCAAGGAAGTCACACGGCAACCGGCGGCACGCAATTCACCGATGCCGTCGACGAGCGGCGACTTGAGCGAACCGATATCGAAGATGAGACCCTGCGGCTTGAGCACGGCGAGCTGGGCCAGGATACGACCCGAAACCGCGAGCGGCGCGGCGACGACAATGACGTCGTAGTCGACGCCCGCATCGGTCCAGTTGCTGAACTGATTGGGCCCGTTTTCAACGGTGACGTCGGCGACTGTCGTCGCGAAACCCTGTGACGCGAAAAAGTCCACGAACCAGCGACCCATTTTACCCGCGCCGCCGATGACGAGCGCCCGGCGGCCGTCGCCCTTGCCCTCGGCAATCACGCGATCGCGCTCCTGGCTTTCGAGCGAGGTGCGAATCAGGAGTCGCAGCAGGTTCTCGACCAGGTCCGGGTCGACGCCGGCCTCGACAGCCTGCGCACGACCCATGTCGAGGACGTCCTTCTCGCGCGCGTAGTCCCGCGTGCCCGCGCCCGTTACAAGTTTGCTTTTGCCTATCTCGCCGACGATCCGTTGTCGCTCGGCAATCAATGCCACCAGTTTACTGTCCACAGCCGATAGCTGGGTTCGCAATTCATCGAGATTCATAAACACGTCTTTTACAGCAGACGCGGCCACAACGAAAGCCGGTCCGGATAAATCCGGACCGGCCTGCACATCGCACGGTTTCGGGATTATGTCAGTGGTGTTTCCGCCGCCGTTCGTGGCGGTAGTCCCGACGATGATCGTGGCGACCATCGTAGCGGCGATCCCAGCGGCGTTCCCAGCGGCGTTCCCAGCGATAGATATCGAAGAGTTCGTACCAGCCGAGTCGCAGGTCCCGCCTCAGCGAGGTATGGCGGTACCAGTGCCTGAACGCGTCATCGTGCTTCAACCAGCGTGGCATGTGCTTCGACCGACGCACGTCGACGCCGCGATAGTGCCGATAGTGCGGCGGCGGCTCGTAGCTGTACCGTACTTCCTTGTGTGCAGCGGCCTCTGGCGAATTCAAGAGCAGGAGGCCACCGGCTACTATTGCTGCTGTCATTACCTTGTTCATATCGTCCTCCGGTTTGTCCCAGTGCAGGCTCAGGGTAGATCCGGGCATATGAACCCGAAGTGAATTCGTGAGAACATGCGGCAGCGGAAAAATGAACATGGGGTGAATGCTTTATGAAGACACGCGCTGCAGTAGCCTGGGAAGCAGGCAAGCCACTTGAAATCGAGATGCTGGACCTCGAGGGCCCGAAGGCGGGCGAGGTACTGCTCAGGAATGTTGCATCGGGTGTTTGCCACACCGACGCATTCACGCTTTCCGGGGAGGACCCGGAGGGGATATTCCCGAGCGTACTCGGTCACGAAGGTGGCGCCATTGTCGAAGAAGTGGGTGCGGGCGTGACGTCCGTCCAGGTTGGCGATCACGTCATTCCGCTCTACACACCGGAATGCGGTGAGTGCAATTTCTGCACGTCGGGCAAGACCAACCTCTGCCAGGCGATTCGCGTGACGCAGGGCCAGGGCCTGATGCCGGACGGAACCTCGCGGTTCTCGCACAACGGCAAGACGGTCTACCACTACATGGGCACGTCGACGTTCAGCGAATACACCGTATTGCCGGAGATCTCCGTTGCGAAAGTCAGCAAGGAGGCACCACTCGAGAAAGTCTGCCTCCTGGGCTGTGGCATCACGACGGGCATCGGCGCCGTATTGAACACAGCCAAGGTCGAACCGGGTGCCTCGGTCGCGGTGTTCGGTCTCGGCGGTGTGGGTCTCAGCGCTATCCAGGGCGCCGTCATGGCAAAGGCCGGGCGCATTGTCGCGATCGATATTAACGAGGACAAGTTCGAACTCGCGAAGCAACTCGGGGCGACCGATACGGTCAACCCGCGAGACCACGACGCCCCCATACAGGACGTCATCGTCGAACTCACGGGCGGCGGCGTCGACTACTCATTCGAATGCGTCGGCAACGTCGATCTGATGCGTTCGGCGCTGGAATGCTGCCACAAGGGCTGGGGCGAGTCGGTTATCGTCGGCGTTGCCGGCGCCGGCCGCGAAATCTCGACACGTCCGTTCCAGCTTGTCACCGGTCGCGTCTGGCGAGGCACCGCATTTGGCGGCTGCAAGGGACGGTCGCAGCTTCCCGGCATGGTCGAGCAGTACATGGACGGCGATATCAAGATCGATGAGTTCATCACCTACACGATGCCCCTCGAAGATATCAACAGGGCTTTCGACCTGATGCACGAGGGCAAGAGCATTCGCTCTGTAATTCACTTCTAGGTCGTGTCTAGAGTCGCTGTCGCAACAACGTCGCAGCTGGCTGTCGACGCGGCCCGTGAGGTTGCAGACATCGGTGGGAACGCCGTGGACTGCGCGCTGGCCGCCGCCCTGATGACGATCAATACGGAACCCGGAGTTTGTGCTCTGGGCGGCAGCGCGTTCATTACGGTCTGGAGCGACGGCGCTGACCCCATCACGGTTGACGGCAATGTTGCTGTGCCCGGGAAGGGGCTTGCCGACAGTGAGCGCAAACAGGGCGCTGTCGAAGTTTCGCTGGCATACGGCGGCGGCATAGCAACCCTGGTCGGGGCTGGCTCAGTTGCGGTTCCGGGAACACTCGCGGCGATGGAAGACGCCTGGCAGAACTACGGCCGTGCGCCGTGGCGCGCCATTTTCGAGCCGACGATTCGAGCCTGTCGCAACGGCTTCCCGTTGTCGAGAGCCTGTCGCTACTACCTCGGTTATTCAGGCGACATCATCTTCGGCCGTAGCGAGGACGGCCACAAGGCACTGCATCGGGACGACGGCGCCCTCATCGGCGTCGGGGACACCGTGCACATTGCGCATCTCGCGGACACGCTCGAGGCGATCGCCCGCGAAGGCGGACGCCTCTTCTACGAAGGCGAGGTTGCGCGGGCGATCGCCGATCATTGTCGCGATCGGCACGGCATGTTGACGCTCGAGGACCTTCGTTCCTACCGTGCGATGGAGCGCAAACCGCTGCTGACAAAGGTCGGCGACTGGCAGCTCGCAAGCACTCCGCCGCCTGCCGTCGGGGGGTCGGTGCTGGCGGCACTGCTGCTCGCCTGCGCCAATCTCGAGACCGATCGCTGGGACATGCGATCGCTGCGACGACTCATAGACTCGCAGCGCGCCTGCCTCGATTTCCGGCAACGCAATCTCGACCTGGCAGACGATGTCGGGCCGGCGGCCGCTCGGCTCGTCGCCGACGCACGCAGCGGGCAACTTCTGTCGCGCTGGACCTCGGCATCGACAGTCCACACCTCCGTTGTCGATGACAGCGGCAATGGTTGCTCGATCACTGCGTCGTCGGGCTACGGCTCCGGCGAGATGCCGGCGGGCACGGGACTTTGGCTCAACAACTGCCTTGGCGAGATCGAACTCAATCGGCGTGGTCTCGACGCAGGTCCCCCGGGCGTGCGCCTGCCGTCGAACATGACGCCGGCGGTCGCACGTCGCAAAGGCACCGTGCTGGCGGTCGGCTCGCCAGGTGCCGATCGCATTACGACTGCAATGCAGCAATTTCTAATCAACTACATGCAGCTCGGTATGCCGCTCGCCGAGGCCGTTACCCATCCTCGGGTACATGTCGATACGAGCGGCGAGGTCGTCCGGTTGAAAGCTGAAACAGGGCTCGAGTTACCGGAGGTCGATCTCCCGGTCACCGAGTTCCCCGGGCTCGTCATGTATTTCGGTGGCATCGGTGCGGCGGTGTTCGACGACAAGGACGGTTTCGACGTTGCTGCCGATCCTCGCCGCGAAGGCGCTGTGTTCAATCCCGGCGCATGATGCTGCAGCGACTGGCCACCTGTTGCGTCCTCCTCCTGGGCCTCGCGAGCATCGCAGGCCAGGCCGACGAGACAATTACCCGCGGCAGCAACCTGTCCGTCGATATCACCGCGGACGGCCGCCTGGCCATGGACCTGGCCGGAGATATCTGGGCGGTACCGCACACCGGCGGCGATGCCACCCGGGTAACGAATGCACCCGGCGCGGCGCAGCGACCGCGCTGGTCGCCCGACGGGTTGCGCCTCGCGTACACGGCGCTCTCGGACCATCGGCAGGGCACCTGGGTGTACGACACGCGCGACGAGCAATCGCGCCTCGTCAGCCAGGCGCCTCACGTCGACCTGTACCCGACCTGGCACCCCAGCGGTCAGCGCCTGACCTTTTCCTCGGACCAGGGCGGCGATGGATTCGATCTGTGGGAGGTTGATCTGCCGACGGGACTGCGCTGGCGCCTCAGCAACCGGCCTGGCGACGAACTTGAACCGGCGTGGTCCGCGGACGGCAGGGATCTCGTATACGTGCACAAGGCCGACGATCAGTGGTCTCTCGTGCTACGGCGACTTGGCGAGCCCGAGGAAATCCTCCTCACGAGCCAGGCACGGCTGGCCGGTCCCTCGTGGCGGCCGGATGCGAGCCTCATTACGGTCTGGCGCGAAAGCGATGTCGGGACGTCACTGGTCATGGTCATTCTCTCCCGGCCCAGGCTGGTGCGGCGCTACATGGACGGTGAAGACTACGTCACGAGCCCTGTCAGCTGGCTCGACAAGCACCGCATGTTTTACTCGGCGAACGGCGTGATCCGTCAGCGGCTGTTCAATTCATGGTCGTCTCGCACCGTCCCGTTTCGCGCGACGATAGAGACGGCCCCGGACCGGGTTGTCGAGAGACATCGCCGTACCCTGCCGCGCGTCGGCGAACCGCCAGGCAGGCTGGTCATCCATGCCGGCCGGGTGTTCGACGGTATTGGCGGTTCGTATCTTCGCGACCAGGACATACTCATCGAAGGCGGTCGCATCAGCGCGGTACAGCCGCACACCGATCACGGCGACTCGATCGTCATCGACATGGGTGACCTTGCGGTCCTCCCCGGGTACGTCGATGTCCAGGCGAGGCTGCCGGCGGACGCGAACGAGACGACCGGTCCGTTATTACTGGCTGCCGGCGTGACCACGGTAGTGGCGGACCATCCCGACGCCGAGCATCTGAACACGGTCTGGTCCGGAAAAGACCTTCCTGGTCCGCGCGTACTGCCGGCCGCGGACTGGCCGGTTGGCGACTACTCCGGCCTGGCCGACAGCCTGACGCCCGGCCTCGAGTCGCTGCTGTCGTCTCGCCCTGCCAGGCTGGTCGGATTTGCCGAGCCCGTCGCCCGGCGCTTCGGCGAGCCCCCGACCATCGAT
Source organism: Gammaproteobacteria bacterium (assembly GCA_029881015.1). Lineage (GTDB taxonomy): Bacteria > Pseudomonadota > Gammaproteobacteria > Steroidobacterales > Woeseiaceae > UBA1847. The sequence goes on from JAOUNK010000007.1 coordinate 18,632, forward strand.
ACGGGTCAAACATCGCTGGTCCTCGGCAGCCGCCCCAACGGCCTGCCGGCCGGCATTGCCCTGCACGCGGAATTGCGGGCACTGGTCGGAGCCGGGCTCAGGCCGGAACAGGCTCTGCGGGCCGCCGGCGTCAACGCAGCGGCCGAACTCGGGGTCGACCCGACGCTCGGCCGTATCGCCACCGGGGCTGTCGCCGACCTCGTCTTCGTCGACGGCGATCCGCTTGCCGGCATCGATACGGCACTCAATGTTGTCGCAGTCGTGAGAAACGGCCGCTTCTTCAGTGTCGCGGGTCTGATCGACAGGGCGCTGGCCGCGAAAACCGTCGAGTAATTTTACAAAATATTGTCCTGACGGCGGCTCCATCCGCTTTATTACTGACTTATCAGCGATTTAGAACGCGCTCTTCCCGCCTTGCTTGACGTAGGGCGATCCAAAAGCGACGAATTTCTTTACAAACCCTGGCTGGCGCGTCGCGGCAGATGCATTGAGCAATCGCTAAATCATTGAATTCGTATCCTCGTGACCGAGGTTGGCACAGGTCTTGCTTTTACTACCCTGCCCAAGCGAAGTGTAACTGCGCACGGGTAAGTTTATCGGTCAGACACAGGATTTGGACGCCAGAAGAAAAACACAACAATAAAAAAAGAAGATTTGAATCCAACAACAATAAGAAAGCATCTGTCTCCGGTTACCTGATTCGCAGTTACCTCTTTTGAAAAAAAGAGAATCCAGCCCCGCCGCTCACGCCGTGGGGCTTTTTCTTGGGGTCCCGCATACCTCGGTTACAATGACGCTTTGTCGAGGGGGCACGATATGGACAAGGCAACAACGATCCTGCTGGCGCTGATATTGGGCGCTTGCGGCCAGCACGCTGACGAGGCCGCGTCGACGCCGGCTGGCGCCGCGTCGATGGCACCGGGCACGCAGGATCTTGCGATCTACGCGGCGGCCGTGGCCAGCAAAGCCCGCCCGTCTGCGGATCGGGAACGGGATGCCGGGCGCAAGCCTGCCGCCGTGCTGGCGTTCATCGGCATTGAACCCGGGATGACCGTCCTCGATATGTTCTCGGGCGGTGGCTACTACACCGAGATCCTCTCCCACCTGGTCGGCCAGGACGGACATGTCATCGCCCACAACAACGAGGCCTACCTGCAGTTCGTCGGTGACGAGTTCGAGCGGCGCTATCTTGGCGGTCGCCTGGGAAATGCCCAGGTCCTATTGGCCGAGAACAACGAACTGACCCTCGAGCCTGACTCGCTCGACGCCATCATGCTCGTGTTGTCCTTCCACGATTTCTTTTATGCCGCACCGGACAACGGCTGGCCGGAAATCGACGTCGACCGGATACTGGCGGAGTTTCGTCATGGCCTGAAAGACGGTGGCGTTGTCGGCATCATCGACCACGCCGCCGCGGCCGGCTCTCCCGGTTCTACCGGCGGCACCACCCACCGTATCGATCCGGCCATCGTCATTTCGTCCATGACCGACGCCGGCTTCGCGCTGGCGGGTCAGAGCGACCTGCTGCACAACCCCGACGATGACTACGAGAAGAACGTCTTCGACGCGGAGCTTCGTGGCAAGACGGATCGCTTTGTCCTGCGATTCGTGAAGGCGGAGTAAGTCATGCGCATGCAATGGCTGACCTGTGTGCTGCTCATGCTCGCGGCCTGTGGCAGCGAGACGCGGGATTTCTCCGAAGCCAGCATCGCCGACCTGCACGACCAACTGCAGCGCGGCGAGATTACGTCCGCAGAGCTGGTCAGGTGGTACATCGACCGGATAGCGGCAATCGACCAGGCCGGACCGGCATTGAACTCGATTATCGAAATCAATCCCGACGCGCTCGACATTGCTGCATCGCTGGACAGGGAGTGGCAAACCGCCGGTCCCCGCGGCCCGCTGCACGGCATACCCGTCGTGCTCAAGGCGAATATCGATACCGCCGACCGGATGTACACGAGCGCCGGGTCGCTTGCGCTCGCGGATCATGTGCCGCCCGAAGACGCGTTTATCGTGAAACGGCTGCGCGATGCGGGCGCCGTCATTCTCGCCAAAGCCAACCTGAGCGAGTGGGCCAACTTCCGCTCGACACGCTCGTCGAGCGGCTGGAGCAGTGTCGGCGGACAGACCCGAAATCCCTACGATACGACCCGATCGCCATGCGGTTCGTCGAGCGGCTCGGGCGTTGCCGTGGCCGCCAACCTGACCGTTGTCGCCATCGGCACGGAAACCGACGGCTCGATCGTCTGTCCCGCCGGTATCAACGGCATCGTCGGCATCAAGCCCACACTCGGGCTGGTCAGTCGCAGCGGCATAATCCCGCTTGCGCACAGCCAGGACACCGCGGGGCCAATGGCTCGCTCGGTGCGCGATGCGGCAATCCTCCTGACCGCCATGACCGGCGTGGATACGGTCGACCCCGCGACGACCGACGCCGAGATTCATCACGACTACTCGGCCAACCTGACGGCCGATGGCCTGCGTGGCAAACGCATTGGCGTATGGCGCTCGTTCTACGGAGCCGGGTCCAACCCGAATGTCGAAGCGGTTTATGACGCCAGTATCGCTGCGCTCAGGGAACAGGGCGCTGAGATCGTCGACGACCTCGACATAGACACGAGCGGCTTGTTCCGTGCCGAAGGGGAGGTCCTGCATTACGAATTCAAAGCCGACCTCAACAAGTACCTTGCCGCCTCCGGCGCGCCCGTGCGTTCGCTCGCGGAGGTCATCGCGTTCAACGACGCCCATGCCGATACCGTCATGCCTGTTTTCGGGCAGGAGCACTTTCTAAAGGCCGAGGAGAAAGGTCCGCTGACCGAACAGGCCTACCTTGACGCACTGGCCGACAGCAAGCGCCTGGCACGCGAGGGGCTCGACAAGGCGATCGATGAGCATACGCTTGACGCCATCATTGCGATAAGCAATGGCCCGGCGTGGGTGATCGATCACGCCAATGGCGACGCCTTTCACGTCAGCAGTTCGTCGCTCGCTGCTATCTCCGGGTACCCGAATGTTTCGGTCCCGGCCGGTTTCGCCTCGGATCTGCCGATCGGCTTGTCCTTCATGGGAAAACCCTGGAATGAGAAACAGCTCATAGAGATCGCGTACGCATTTGAGCAAGCTGTGGGAGCAAGACGTGCCCCGGATCTGTGAACCGGGATTCCACAACCCGCAGGCCGGCCGATGTTCAAAGCTGTACGCATTTCGATATTGCTGTTTATCTTGTTCTTCGTTGCCCTCAGCACCTGGCTGACCCAGGCTCGCAGCACCGACTGGAACAACAGCCTGTGGGTCAAGGTCTACCCCATCAATGCCGATGGCAGTGCTGAGGCGACGAAGTACATCGATGACCTCGATGTTCGGCAATTCGAGGGCATCGAGGCATTCATCGCGCGCGAGACCGAGCGCTACGGCAGCAGCGTGAGGCGCCCCGTGCGCATCGAACTTGGCTTACCGGTGCGGGAGCAGCCGCCGGAGCTGCCGGCCGGACCCAATCTCTTTTCGACCATGGCCTGGTCGCTCAAGATGCGCTGGTGGGCCTCCACGGTGACCGGCAGCCAGGACGATATCGAGCCGGACGTACGTATCTTCGTGCGCTACCACCGACCCGACCTGGCCGTTATGCTGGAAAACTCGGTCGGCCTGCAAAGGGGCATGGTCGGGATCGTGAACGCGTATGCCAGCCGCCGCCATCGCGGCACCAACAACGTGATCATTGCGCACGAATTCCTGCACACACTCGGGGCGACCGACAAGTACAGCCCGACCGACGGTCACCCCATTGCGCCGGACGGCATCGCGGAGCCGGATCGCACACCGCTGTATCCGCAGCGCTACGCCGAAATCATGGGCGGGCGCATTGCGCTCGCCGAGGACGATTCCGAGATTCCGTCCAGCCTGAAGTACGCGGTCATCGGGTCGCTGACCGCCAGCGAAATCAACCTGATCGACTAGCGCCGCTTTTTCTGCACGTCGCACTGAGCTACGCTCATCCCATGAGTGCCACGCCGCCCGCCCTGTTTTCCTGCCGGAACCTTCGGGTCGACGTTTCGGGGCGCACGCTTGTCGAAGCGCTCGAGTTCGAGGTGGAGCACGGCGAATTGCTCGCTGTGCTGGGGCAAAACGGCGCCGGCAAGTCCCTGACGCTGCACACACTCGCCGGACTGCGCCCCGCCACCAGCGGGAAGGTATTCGTCGGCGGGACTGACCTGTCGACCGGCGGGCGACAACAGATTGCGCGCCAACTTGCCTTGTTGCCACAACATGTCGACGACATCTTTCCGGCGACGGTACTCGATACGGCGATGATCGGCCGGCATCCGCATATCGGGCGTTTCCAGTGGGAGTCAGCCAGGGACTTTGCCATCGGCCGCGCCGCACTCGCGGCTGTCGACCTCGCCGGCCTGGCGCGTCGCGACGTACTCACCCTCTCGGGAGGAGAACGGCGCCGGCTCGCGATCGCACAGGTGCTGACCCAGCAGCCCGACATTTACCTGCTTGACGAGCCGACCAATCACCTCGACCCGCAACACCAGCTTGACGCGCTGCGGCTGTTTCGCGAGCGCGCTGACGACGGAGCGGCCGTGATCGCCAGCCTGCACGACGTCAACCTCGCGGTTCGCTATGCGGATCGCTGCCTGCTGCTTTACGGCGACGGGCGCTGGGACCTTGGCGCAACGGACGAGGTCCTCGATGAACAACGGCTCAGCAGGCTGTACTCGACACCGATGGAATCCGTGGCGTGGCGCTCGACACGCCTGTTCATAGCGTCCGGGTCGCCTCAGGCAACGTAGCCGCGTAGCGGCTCGAGGTACTGTGCGTGCAAGGATGGATTGGCCGCGAGCACCGATCGCATCCCGAGATCCGGTTTCTCGCCATTCAGATTCGTAAACACACCTCCGGCCTCGGTCACGATGATCGACAGTGCCGCAACATCCAGGATATTGACGTCAGACTCGATGACCGCCTCGATTTTTCCTGCGGCCAGCAGGTGGTAATGGTAGAAATCGCCGTAGCCGCGGATGCGGTCGGCACGCTCCACGATCCCGCCCAGCGCCGCCCAGCCTTCGCTGCCGGCCAGCGACTTCAGGTTGCCAACCGATACGGCGGCCCGGTCGGGATCGTCAATGCGACTGATCTTGAGCGGTTTGCCATTCAGCCAGGCGCCCCGGCCTTGCTCGGCCCATGCCAGCTCTTCCATCATCGTCCCGCTCGAGACACCGAGCACGATGTCGCCGCGATGCATCAGCGCAATTTGCGTCGAGAAGAACGGGTACTGCCGGACGAAGCCCTTGGTGCCGTCGATCGGGTCGACGAGCCAAAGGTAATCGGCATCGTCCTGCGTACGACCGGTTTCCTCGCCATAGAAACCGTGGTCGGGAAAGGCGTTAAGGATGATGGCGCGGATTGCCTGCTCGCATTCGACATCGGCCTGGGTTACCGGCGTCAGATCTTCCTTGGTCGTTACCGTGAAATTCCCGGCATAGTAGGCACGGCTGATATCGGCGGCCTTCGATGCCGCTGCCAGCGCAATCTTGAGGTAGGCGGATGCCGTGTGTTCGTCGAATCTGTCCACGGACGGAACTATGGCGGCATCCGTGCCGGGAGACAAGCGTCTTTCTTGACAGTGTGGTGGCGCCTACCTAAGGTCGCCGCATGGGAAATCGACTGAGTAAGATCTACACACGTACCGGCGACGATGGTACGACCGGCCTCGGCGACGGCAGCCGCACGGCGAAAGACAGCGCCCGGGTGGAAGCCTATGGCACGGTCGACGAAACCAACAGCGCCATCGGCCTGGTGCTGGCCGGCAAAGCCGTCCCCGACAATGTGCGCAACTGCCTGACAGAAGTGCAGCATGATCTGTTCGAGCTCGGGGGCGAGCTGTGTATACCCGGCCACGCTGCGATCACCCAGGCCTTCATCGATCGCCTGGAGAACGATCTCGATGCCTTCAACGAAGACCTGCCGCGCCTCAGGGAATTCATCCTGCCCGGTGGCGGACCCGCGGCCGCCGCATGCCATCTTGCACGAACGATTGCACGTCGCGCCGAACGGCGTGTGTTTACGCTTTCGCAAATCGAAGACGTGCGCCCCGAGGCCATTCGGTACCTGAACCGGCTTTCCGACCTGTTGTTTGTCATCGCCCGCGTACTCGCGCGAACCGGGGCCGGACAGGAAGTTCTCTGGAATCGCGAGAGATAGTCTCTACGCCAACGACTTCTGCCGCCGCCGGTCGCAGGCCGATTACCGTTGCTGCGCCACGCGGTTGCTGCGCGCGCGCTCGAGCGCGGTACAGGCCGAGCGCGCTGCCATCGCGAGGCGGGGCGTGCCGCGCCCGATGGTCTCCGGCAACAGAAAAAAGTTGCCGTAACGATTTGCAGCCAGGCCGGGCCAGCGCGCCCATTCCGCGAACGCTTCATCGCCGGCATTGGCCGCCGCCAGCATGACTTCCGGATCGCGATCGAGTACGGCTTCGACCGACACGGCGGGCGCGAATACCTAGGTCCTCGAAGATATTCCTGCCACCGCAGAGCGCAATGATCTCGCTGATGAAATGCTCGCGGTTGACCGTATACAGGGGCCGCGCCGAAATCTGGAAGAACACGTCAATCGGGTCGGCGTCGACGTTGGCCGCACGCAGGGCCGCAAGTTCTTCGACAAAGTCTGCGGCGACGTTTGCCGCGCTCGCCTGCTGGCCGGTCAGATCACCAACGCGGCGCACGGCTGCTGCCACCTCCTCGAGATTCCGCGAGCGAATGGCTTCCACGCGGTAGCCCCTCTGGCGCAGCTCATCAACGGTGTGCGCCGGCATGCCGCTCTCCCAGACCAGGAGAAGATCGGGCTGCAGCAGCGTCAAGGCTTCCTGGTCGATCGTAAAGGCATCGCCGACCTCGGGTAACTCGAGCACCGCGCGCGGATAGTCCGACCAGGCGCTGACACCGACCAGCTGGTCGCCGGCGCCAACAGCGAACATGATTTCCGCCAGGTGCGGGGAGAACGTGACGACTCGCTGCGCCGCACCCGGGCCGGGCGCGGGCGCATTCGGTTCGGAACAGGCGCAGAGCGCGACGCAGAGGCACGCGAGCGCCAGCGCGCGGGTCACTGCGTAAAGCCGTACAACGTCATGGCGGCGATAATCACGGCCCAGATCAGGAGGAGCTTGAACACCAGGTGATTGGCCGCCTGGGCGCCGCGCACAGCACGCTCCGTCGCCGTCTCATCGGGCAGACTCTGCAGGGCCAACGCCGCGATCCCAACCCGGGCCAGCAGGTTCTCGCTGCGTTCGGACGTCGTTGCCTCCTGCTCCTCCGTTGGAGCGCGCAGCGCTGCCAGGGCATCGTCCATGTGCCCGGCGGCCGCGTAGCCAACCGCCGTCAGGCGCGCAGGGATCCACGCAAGCCAGCCGTGCAACATTTCTGCCGCATCGCGAACGCGCGCCGAGTTGCCGTCCGCCTGCTCATCACGGGCCGCCGTAAATACGGCGCGCCGCCTGATCAGGTCGGTCGCGCGGTAGGCCCATGCCGCCAGCGGGCCCAGTACGACAAACCAGAAGACAACGGCAAAGAGCCGGTTATTGGCCTGCACGCAAACGGCCGCTTCGACGCTGGTCGTGCGCTCGTCGGCGCTATCGGGGACATCATCCTCAACAATGGCTTTCGCGGCGTTACGAACCTGTTCGTCCTCACCCGACTCGAGCGCCCGGCAATATTCATCGACCTCTTCGCCGATATCGCGCGGACCCAACGAAAAGAACAGGACCACGATCGCGAGGAACAGGTAGGTAAACCCGGACAGCGTACCGCCGAGGAACCAGATGACGGCGAATACCGGCAGGACGAGGACCAGGGCCAGCAGAACTACCGGGATAATGGCGGGCCAGGTCGCCAGCCGGTCAGCCTGGCGAAAACCGAAATCGATCAGCCGGTCCATCCAGCGCATGCGGCGCCAGTGGAAGAGCTGCGTTGCAAGCCGTTCGATTACGAGTCCGATGAGGAGAGCGATTAAGTTCATAGCGCGTCAGTGTGTGGGGTTTAGTCCATCATACAATCTGAACCAGTCGAAAGCAGGACCCGGATCGGTTTTCCGTCCGGGGGAAATGTCGCAGTGTCCGGCGATCTCGCGTGGCGAGATGTTTGGATAGGCTGCAAGCAAGGCGGTCACTGCGCCCTGCAGCGTTTCGTACTGCCGGTCGTCGTACGGCGTCTCGTCCTCGCCTTCGAGCTCGATGCCGATCGAGAAGTCATTGCACCGGGATTGTCCGCGAAAACAGGACTCGCCCGCATGCCAGGCGCGCTGCGTGAAGGGCACGAACTGCAGCAGGCTGCCGTCGCGGCGGATCAGGAGATGGGCCGAGACCTGGAGCCCCCTGATCTCCTCAAAGTAAGGGTGCGCGTCCCAGTCGAGGCGGTTCATGAAGAGCGCCTCGATTTCGGGACCGCCGAACTCGCCGGGTGGCAGGCTGATGCCATGCACGACAATCATCGACGGCTCCGCATGGTCCGGTCGCGCATCGCAATTCGGACTATCGCAGCGTGTCGCCTGCTCCAGCAAGCCGGTGGCTTTGTCCACCGTGAAAAGGCATGATTTCGAAACCATGAAGACGAGGCTATTTGTTTCCGGGCAATTGAGCAACGATGCCGAACTGGTGGTCG
>JAOUNK010000167.1 GCA_029881015.1 Gammaproteobacteria bacterium
CGTGGCGATGCCGAGGCCCGTACGGACGGGTTCGAGCGCCTCCCGGTCGATAATCGTAAACCGCACGCCCTGGCAAGCCTCGTCGGCAAAGGTGCTCGCATCGGGCGTAAAGCGGACGGGTGTAAACGCGATGCCGGGCAACGCCAGCTCATGCAGGGCGATGGCCAGCGCTTCGGCATCCAGCCAGGGGGCGCCGATGAGTTCGAAAGGCGTTGCGGTGCCGCGGCCCACCGAGATGTTCGTGGTCTCGAGCAGGCCGATTCCGGGATACAGAATCGCGGCACGCAGGCTACGCATGTTGGGCGACGGGTTGACCCAGGGCAGTCCGGTGTCATCGAAATACTCATGCCGGTGCCAACCCTCGACCGGCACGATCTCGAGATCGAGGTCGAGCCCGAGCTCCGCCCGGAACATCATGGCGAGTTCGCCCGTGGTCATGCCGTGGCGAATGGGCAGGGTGTGAAAACCGACGAAGGACTGCAGCCCGTCGTCGAGCACCGGGCCTGCGACGCTATTGCCGTTGATCGGGTTGGGACGATCGAGGACGACAAAACGCACATCGTGTTCTGCGGCCGCGGCCATCGCATTGCCCATTGTCGAAATATAAGTGTAGAAACGCGTGCCGATGTCCTGGATGTCGAAGACGAGCGTGTCGACACCGGCCAGTGCGGCCGCGCTCGGTCGTCGAGACTCGCCATAGAGGCTGATGATCGGGATGCCGGTGGCGGCCTCGCTGCTGTCGGCAACGACCGGAATATCGAGCTTGCCGGCAATGCCGTGCTCCGGACTGAAGATGCGTACCAGGTCGACGCCGGGCGCGTTGTGCAGCAACTGGATGGTACTGCGGCCGTCCCGGGTGCGGCCCGTATGGTTGGTGATCAACCCGACACGTTGCCCGGCGAGTTGGCGAAAGCCATCGCGCTCGAGGACATCGACGCCGTTCAATACCTGCCCGGCGGAGGCGGCAAGCGGCGCCGTGAGAACCAGCAACAGGCAGGCAAGACGTTTAACCATGGGACACAGACACTAGACAATGCACGATGATCTGACAACCGAAGCCGCCAATCCCGGGTCGGCCGATCTCGATCGGCTCTCGACGCTGGAGCTCGTGCGGCTCATCAATGCCGAGGATGCGAAGATTGCCGCGGCCGTGGCGGCAGAGGACGAGGCGATTGCCGCGGCCGTTGATCTCATCGCCGCGCGGCTCGCAAGCGGCGGGCGCCTCGTCTACGTTGGCGCCGGCACGTCGGGCCGGCTGGGCGTGCTCGATGCGTCCGAATGCCCACCGACGTTCAGCTCCGACCCGTCACAGGTCGTGGGCATCATCGCGGGCGGGGACCGCGCGCTGCGCAATGCGATCGAGGGCGCGGAGGACTCCGCCGACACCGGTCGTGAGGATCTCCGCGAGCTGGACTTGACTGCCGCCGATGCCGTGGTCGGTATCGCCGCGAGCGGCACAACACCGTATGTCCTGGGGGCGCTCGATTTTGCGCGCGCGACGGGTGCCGCTGCGATTGGGCTCACCTGCAACGACAACGCGCCCATCGCAGCGCATGCGGATATGACCATCGCGGTCGTCGTTGGCCCCGAAGTGCTGACCGGCTCGACGCGCATGAAAGCCGGCACGGCGACCAAGCTGGTGCTCAACATCCTGACGACGGGTGCGATGGTTCGCCTGGGCAAGACCTTCGGCAATCTCATGGTCGACCTGCGCGCGAGCAACGACAAGCTTGTCGCCCGGTCGCGGCGCATCCTGCAACAGCTGACCGATCTCGACGCTGCTGCGGCCGTCGAGCTGTTGTCGCGCTGCGACGGCGAGCTCAAGACCGCGATCCTCGCAGCGCGGCTGGGTATCGATATTCCCGAGGCACGCGAGCGGCTTGCCGCGGCAGATGGCCGCCTGCGCATAGCCCTGAACGACGATGCGTGAGCTTATCCTCGGTATCGACGGGGGCGGGTCGAAGACCGCCGCGTGCCTTGCTGCGGTTGACGCTGACGGCGAGATCGAGGTGCTGGGCGAGGGTTTCGGTGGGCCATCGAACGTGCGCGCCGTTGGCCGCGGGCATGCAGAGATCAACCTGAACGTCGCGGTCGATGCCGCGCTCGGCGCCGCCGGTATCAGGGACGACACCGTGGCCTGGGCCGTGCTGGGCCTCGCCGGCAGTTCCCTGCCCGACGTGCAGGCGGCCATCCTCGGCTGGGCCGGGCATCGCTCGCTCGCCCGGCAAGTCGATGTCGTGCATGACGCTGACCCCGTGCTGGCCGTCGGTGCGGCTGACGGCGCGGGTATCGCGCTGATCGTAGGCACCGGCTCCGTCGCCATAGGCGTGGACAGCGGTGGCCGGCGCGCGGTCACCGGCGGCTGGGGCCACTGGTTCGGCGACACGGGCAGCGGCTTCGACATCGGGCGGCGGGCGCTGGCGGCGGTCGCCGATGCGGCAGATGGCACCGGCCCTGAAACCGTACTCAGCGAGCGTGTTCTGCAGAGGCTCCACACCCGGAACCCGCGTGAAATGCTGCAGCGTCTCGATCACGCCGTGGACGTGCACCGCGAGATTGCTGCCCTGGCACCGCTTGCACTGCATGCCGCCGAGGAGGGCGACGCCGTCGCGGCTGGCATCGTCGATACCGCCACCAGCGGCACGGCGAAGCTCGTGCAGGCGACCATCGAAAAGCTGGGACTGGCGGCGGAGGCGCCACTCGCCGTGGCGGGCGGCATCGTCTGCTCCAACACGCTGTACCGGGAAACGCTGCTTCGCAAGCTGGCCGAACTGGGTACCGTGCCGAGCAAGCTTGTGGTTGTGAACCGCCCCGTGGACGGCTGCCTGTTGATGGCCCGCGACCGTCTGTTGCAGGCGCGCGCGTGACAACGCCTGCGCGCAGCCGCTGGCGCTGGATTCCGTCGCTTTACTTCGCGGAGGGCCTGCCGTACGCCGCGGTAATGTTCGTCTCCGTCATCATGTACAAGAAGCTCGGCATATCAAATGCGGAAATGGCGTTTTTCACGAGCTGGCTGTACCTGCCCTGGATCATCAAGCCGCTGTGGAGCCCGCTCGTCGATATCCTGAGGACCCGGCGCGCCTGGATCGTCAGCATGCAGCTGCTCATCGGTGCAGGATTTGCCGCGATCGCGCTGGCCATCCCGACCGACGATTTCTTCCGTTATACACTCGCCGCCTTCTGGCTCGTCGCGTTCAGCTCGGCGACGCATGATATTGCCGCCGACGGTTTCTACATCCTGTCGTTGAACGATCACGAGCAGGCGTGGTTCGTCGGCATCCGCAATACTTTCTACCGCCTCGCGATGATCGCCGGCCAGGGGCTGCTGGTCATGGTCGCCGGGTACCTGGAAACGTCGACCGGCGATATCGCATTGGCGTGGAGTATCTCGTTTTACCTGCTTGCCGCTGTGTACCTCGTGCTGTTTGCCTGGCACCGCTATGCGCTGCCGCGACCCGCGTTGGACGTCGAGAGCGCCGTGGTCTCCGTGCATGCCCTACTTGAGAAGTTCGTAGCGACGTTCGCCGATTTTTTCAGGAAAGCGCACATTGGCAAGATCCTGGCCTTCCTGCTGCTTTACCGGGTCGCGGAGGCGCAACTGGTCAAGCTGGCTGCACCGTTTCTGCTCGATGACACGTCGGCCGGCGGCCTCGGCCTCGGTACCGCCGAGGTTGGTTTCGTATATGGCACCGTTGGCTGGGTCATGCTGAGCATCGGCGGTATCGCCGGCGGCCTGCTGGCGGCACGCAATGGCCTGAAGTACTGGCTCTGGTGGATGGTCGCCGCGATCAACCTGCCCAACCTCGTCTACGTGCTGCTGGCGTGGCAGCAACCCGACAGCTTCCTGCTCGTCAATCTCGCGGTTGGCCTCGAGCAGTTCGGCTACGGCTTCGGATTCACGGCGTACACGCTGTACATGATCTATGTTGCGCGGGGCCGGCACAGCACCGCGCATTTCGCGATCTGCACGGGCTTCATGGCGCTCGGCATGATGCTGCCCGGCATGGTCAGCGGGCTATTGCAGGAAGCACTCGGCTATGAGCTGTTCTTCATGTGGGTGATGCTGGCAACGCTGCCGTCGTTTGCGATCGTCGCCCTCATTCCACTGGATGAGAATTTCGGTCGCAACGACGACACGAGTTAGCCACAATTGACGATTGCTACGCCATATTCGCGGATCAGACTTCAAGTCGACCATGAATATGACGAGCCACAGACTGATTACCCAAGCACGGAGAGTTGAGTTGGACTCAATCATTGTTAAAGGCGGGCCGGTACTTAGCGGCACAGTGTCGACCAGCGGCGCGAAAAATGCGGCATTGCCGGTGTTGTTCTCGGCGTTGCTGGCGGACGGCACCCACCGCTTCACGCGCGTGCCCGTGCTGCGCGACATCGACTCCACGCACCAGTTGCTGGAGGCCCTGGGTTGCCGCCTCGAGCGCAACGGCACCGATGTGACCATCGAGGTGGCGCCGCCGGGCGAGCCCGTGGCGCACTACGACCTGGTGCGCAAGATGCGCGCCAGCATCCTGTGCCTTGGACCGCTGTTGACGCGTTACGGGGAGGCCAGGGTCAGCCTGCCGGGTGGCTGCGCAATCGGCTCGCGGCCGATTGACTTGCACGTGGAGACCATGCGCAAGCTGGGTGCGGAAGTGGAGATCGACCAGGGCTATGTCATCGCCCGGGCGAAACGCCTGGTCGGCGAACGCATCCTGTTCGAAAAGCTGACGGTCGGTGGCACCGAGAACGCCCTGATGGCCGCGGTGCTTGCCAGGGGTACGACGGTCATCGAGAACGCCGCGAAGGAGCCGGAGGTCGTGGATCTCGTGCACTACCTCCGGGCCATGGGCGCGCAGATCGAGGGCGAGGGGACCAGCGTCATTACCATAGACGGTGTCGACGAGTTGCACCCGGCATCGCATGCGATCGTGGCCGACCGCATCGAAGCGGGAACGCTGCTCATTGCCGGCGCGATCACGGGCGGCGAGGTTACGGTCGACCGGTGCGTGCCCCAACATCTCGAGGCGCTTACCGACAAGATGCAGGATTGCGGTTTTCATATCGAAACCGGCAGCGATTCCATCACGGTTGGCGCGACGGACAGCTGGACGGGCACGGACATCTCCACATCGCCTTACCCCGGCTTCCCGACCGATCTGCAGGCACAGTTCATGGCGCTGATGACGCAGGCGCAAGGCACGTCGGTTGTGACGGAAGGGATTTTCGAGAATCGGTTCATGCATGTGCAGGAACTGGTTCGCCTTGGCGCAGATATTACGCCGATGCGGCAGGTTGCGGTCGTGCGTGGCGATCGCGGCGGCCTGAGCGGTGCGGACGTCATGGCGACCGACCTTCGTGCCAGCGCCAGCCTGGTTCTCGCCGGACTGGTGGCAAAAGGTGAGACCCGGGTCAATCGTATTTACCATCTCGACAGGGGCTATGAAAAACTCGAGAAAAAGCTGGCGTCGCTGGGCGCCGATATTCAGCGTGTGCGCTAGGTGGCGGTGGCTTGCCGTTGGGAGCCTGGCGATGATTCTCACAGCTTGCGGCGAGTCAACACAGTGGCACGGCTCGCTCGAGGACCTGCTGCGCGCGCAGCCGGAGCGATTCGCCACGGTCATGGCGGACCCGCAGAAGTACCGGGTGCAGGTTCTTTACACGCAGATCGATCGCGATGCGGAGAACCGGCCGCAGTTTCGTTCGTACGCGTATCGCCTGGATGACAGCGAGTACTTCTACCCGGCAAGTACGGTGAAACTGCCGACCGCCGCGGTGGCGCTCGAGAAGCTCAACGAGCTTGGCGTCGATGGCCTCACGCGCGACACCGTGTTGCTGTCGGGCGAGGCAACGACCGGTAAGTCGGTCGGGCGCTACGTCAGGGAGGTCCTGCTCGTCAGCGACAATGAGGCCTTCAATCGTCTCTACGAATTCATCGGGCAGCAGCCGCTCAACGACCGCCTGGCCGGCATGGGTTTTGACGGAACCCGGATCATGCACAGGCTTGAAATTGCACTCGGTGTCGAGGAAAACCGCCATACCGGGCCGGTGCGTTTCGTCGATGGCGACACCGTGGTCTATGCACAGGACGCTGCATACAGCAGCGTGAACCTGACCGCGGCGCAGCCCATCCTGCTCGGCAAGGCCGAGATCGTGGGTGATGAACGCCTGCAACGACCGAAAGATTTCGCCACCAAGAACGCCTATCCATTGCAGGCGCAGCACGACGTCATCAAGGCATTGATGTTCCCGGATACCGTCGATGAGCGTATGCGGTTTGCGCTTGGGGAGGACGACTACGGGTTCCTGTACCGCAACATGTCGGGGTACCCGGGCGACAGCGGTATCGCCGAGTACGCGGATCGAGAGCGGTACCCGGACGGTTACGTGAAGTTCTTCCTGTTTGGCGGCAACGCGCCAGAGATTCCCGACAACATTCGGATCTTCAACAAGGTCGGCGACGCGTACGGCTTCCTGACTGACGCTGCCTACATTGTCGACCTGGACAACGGCGTTGAGTTTCTCCTTGCCGCGACGATCTTCACGAACGCCAACGAAACGTTCAACGACGATACCTATGAATACGACGAGACCGGACTGCCATTCCTGCGCGATCTCGGCCTGGCGCTCTACGAAGTGGAGCTGGGCCGAAAACGCCCGCATGTTCCGGACTTTTCCTGGCTCGGCGTAGCGCGCGACTGAGTCGCCATGCGCATCCGCCCATTGCAGCGCGACGACCGGGATGCGCTGCTGCGTATCTGGAATGACAGTGCGACGTACGATCGCCTGGGCGCGGCACTCCTCGAAGAGAAGATCTGGGCGGACCAGGACCTGGTGCCGGCATGCTGCCTTGTCGCTGACACGGACGGCAGGACCGCGGGGTTTGCGGTTGGCGTTGTGCGCGAGTCGGGGACTGGCTACGTCAAGCTGCTTGCGGTGGACCGCGAGTTGCAGAGGCAAGGAATCGGCCGGGCACTCCTGGAGGCCCTCGAATCCAGCCTGGCCGCCTCCGGTGCGACAGCGATTCGCCTGCTCGAAGCCGCGCCCAATTACCTGGTGCCTGGCATCGACGTCCGCTACGAAGCCGCTATTCGATTTGCCGAGGCATGCCACTACGAGCGGACAGGCGTGGCTACGAATCTTCGCGTGGATCTCGACGACGCGCTGCAGCGCCTGCGAGATGCAGCGACCGCTCCCGGGCTCGAAGTCCGCCGTGCGGCACCGGGCGATGAAGAGTCCGTGCGCCGTTTCCTTGCCGCGAACTGGCCCGGCTGGACCGCGGAGGCACTGAGCGCGCTGGGCAATACGCCGTCGACGCTGCACATCGCCGTGCGTGACGGGTCCGTCGTCG
>JAOUNK010000168.1 GCA_029881015.1 Gammaproteobacteria bacterium
CGCTGCGTATAAACCTGACTCACCCAACCGGAATTGCAAAGACAGTACTGAAATGATGGCGTAACGGGTCAAACCGGCTCTTGCAAATCCTGATGTCCCTCCGGGCAGCTCGTCTGTCGCCAATTGGGTAAGGAGCAAGAGGGCGGTTTCCATCAGGACCCGGAGAGCTCGCTCTCTACACAGAGGCCGGACTAAATGATGCAGTCCAGGCCTAAGTCATCTTGTCATTACTGCCCTGTAAACCGGGGCGAGTCCATATATGGAGTAGCCGTCACAAATCCGGGCAACGTTGTGTTTCATTACCACCGTTTGCCTGATCGTTCTGTGACAGTCTGGTCACGACAACCGTCAATTGTTCGGGACCCTTTCGCATGGAGCCGACAACTTGAACGTGATGCAAATCATTAAAGGCGCAGGCGGCGTCGATAGCCTGGCGCGCATTAGCGCCAACGCAACTCTTTCCGACGTCGAGCTCTCAGCAATCGTGCATGCCGCATCCCCGTTACTAATTCGCAAGCTGCACGAGCGCATGCAGGAGATGAGCGGTCGGAATTGGCTCCGACGTCAAAGGGATAGCGGTGGGCCACAGCAGTTTATCGACCGGCCCATGCTGCTAAACTCGAGTGCGCTTGAAATCGAAGGAAATCGGGTGCTCGATCGCCTCGTCGGTGGACACTCCGTTGCGGAGCAGACTGGTCTGCTACTGGCGCACCAAACCGAACTCAATGTGGCGAAAGTCCAACAGGTACTCCCCGCGATTGCTCTGCTGTTTGTTGGTGCGGTATGCAAGGGAATTTCATGATTCAGCTAACCGGCCGAATGTTCGACCGGGTCTAGACACCTTGGCCGTGGCGATCAACATAGTGCCGCTGGTACACGCTTGTCGTCTAGGGAGAGCACCTATTTCAGCCTGGCACATTGCAAAACTGCAAGATTGACCAGCGGTCAATCCCGTTGCCATTGGCCGCCTGCTGAATGTATGTGACAAACGACTCCGTGCAAGCGTCCAATACTGACCCGTTTGCGTCAATCAATCACCACAATGGAGCTCATCATGGTGTTACTCGACTTCTTAAAGAACGTTGGTCGGAAATTGCTTGACAGCGACGCCGAAGCGGCCAAGATCATCTAGGAACACTTGGAAATCAAGACGACAGGTATCCGGAACCTGGAGGTTGATTTTGATGGCAGTATCGTAGCGATTCGCGACGATTGCGCCAGCCAGATAACGAGAAATTCAGCGATTCTTGTCGCCGGCAATATTCCAGGCGTCGGGCGTGTCGTCGTTGACGACCTGCGCGCCCGAACTGCTGCCCGACGAAAACGTGGAAACAGTCGAAATGTACGAGATTGTCTCGGGCGACACCCAGGGCGGCGTCGCAAGACGTTTCTAAGGCAGCGCCTCCCAATACATGCGCATCTTCGAAGCCAACCGCGACATCCGACAGACGGAATCAACGCCCGGCCTCCAGGTACTCAGGAATGCTCTGCAAACCGCTTCGCACAGCCGATTCATCGACAAACCGGAAACGATGAGCTCGCTCGACTCTGTTGTCGAAGGTAACAAGATTCTTGGTCACTTGTTCGGTAACAAAGATGTGAGTCGAAACATCGCTGCGAAAGCAGCGATGCAGACCAACGTCAATTCTGAGCTCGTCAAGAAGGCGTTGCCACTGATTGCAGGGCTCGCCATGTCGGCGCTCAGCAAATTGACAAATAGAGGCCAAAGCATCGGCTACGGAGTCCGTGACAGCGGCCCCAGCCCATTGGCAGGCATCCTCGGCAACGATGAGTTTGGCATCGACGATGTTAGGTGCGGCTTTGGTTATCTGGGGATTCCAGATGGCTGACGCACCAGCGAACCAGGTCGCCCAATCCATTACCGGTTCATCCAGTGACGCCGCTATGTACCGATATATCGGTGGTGCGTTGGCTCTCGCCGCGGGTGCCTATTTGTTCTTCAAGAAGTAGATCGCCGTTTCGCTTGGCGCAACAAATTGCAGCGGCTTGCTCTCGAAGTTAACGCCCGGAAGCTTGATCTCTTTCTTGATTTCACAGCCTTTGATGTCGACCTGGACGCCATGTGCTGTATCGGGACACTCGTCCAGCCGATCGACGACGGTATCCCTATCGGCATCCGGCATATTGCTCGGATCCCAGTTGCAGTAACCAGTACCGCCATAGATGTAGGGACTAAGAGGCGCTTCGCGCCGGAGAACCCATCCGACCGACTCGAAGCTGTAGAACCGTGCCCGGGAGCGGAGCTGGAAACGAACTTGCCATGCCGCTTAGCCTCCAATAGGCTCAGCGTGGGTATAGTTCAAGATGGTAATACGTTATGGGCACACGACGAGTATGTGGAGTGAATTTCAGATTGTCGTGGGCTTTGTCGACCGCACTTGTCACCGCCTGCACCACAAACGATGTTTCCGATTCTTCTGGTCAAGAAGCAATCGCCCATAGTATAGCGGGCTATGAAGAATTCGATGCATTCGCTCGTCGGTTTCGCGTTGAACAAGTCATTCCCAGTCTTTCGATTGCCATAGCCCATGATGGTGAGATCGTTTTTGTAGGCAACTACGGATTTCAAGACCATGACGGCGAGGAGGCAACGTCATCTGAAACCAGCTATCTCACGGCGTCGATTACCAAGACCTTCACCGCAGCGACGTTGTTGGCGATGGAAGCAGACGGCCACATCAGTCTTGACGATGATTTCACAACTTTTTCTGAGTGGGATCGTCGGTGTAATTGGCTTGTGAAATCAGGGATCATTTTCGGTGGCGCTGAAATTGACGGGCTGTCGATTCCGGCATTGAATTGCGACACGAGCGTCACCCTGGAGAATGTTCTGTCCCACCGCGTCAATGGCGTGCCTGGAGCAGATTTCATCTATAACCCGATCATATTTGGAAGACTGTCAAATTACGTTGAGGAGAAGACAGGGCGACCTTGGCGAGCGTGGATGCGCGAATATGTAATTGATGCGGGAGAGCTTGATGACATCGCGGCTGGTTGGCGAGACGCAGCTGCCGCACGCGTACTGACGCACTTCGCACCGCCGTTCAAACACGTTGATCCGGCAGTCGACAAGGATGGATTCGTGCCCTCCGTGCTGCCGAATACAGAATTGAATGCGAGCTCCGGAATCATCGCCTCGGCATCGGCGCTAGCAAGATATGGTGTCGCTCTGGTTCAGGGCGAAATATTGCCACAACGACTTTTGGACCGAATGTGGAACCCGACAGCCGGCGCGGACGGGACCCCTGAACCTTATGGTCTTGGTTGGTACGTCGAAGAGATAGATGGTCGGAAAGTCGTATGGCACGGCGGTTGGTGGCCTGACGCGTATGCCGGAATGATGGTTATCGTACCGGATGAAGAACTGGTTTTCGTGGCTTTGGGGAATACGGATGGTCTTCATTGGGGAAACCCCCTGAATGACGCCGATATCGCATCATCGCCTCTCATGAAAGAGTTTTTCGATCTGTTCATGGACAGACCTACAGATTGAGTGTTCTTGTCGATCGCTGCGGTCCGCGATAATCTCAGGCAGCCCGTTACAATGCATATTCATGATGCAAACCACCGCAATGTCGGCGCGGAGGATGATCATGTGATCCGGGCATTCTCTCCTTATCGTGCCAATCACGCGCTCCGCGTAGGCGTTCTACCACGGCGAAACCGGCGCTGTCATAACTTCCTGAATGCCGATGGAGGCGACTAGCCGCCTGAGGTTCTCGCTGAATTTTCGGTCCCGATCTGGAACCAGGTACTTCGGTATATCCTCCAGGCCTACGGCCTCAAGAATCTGTCATGCTGTCCACTCGGCGGTCGGAGACTCGGCCACATTGGTATGCAGAACCTCTCTCCGATTGTGGCTGAGCACAACCAAAATAAATAGAACGCAAAAAGTCGCCGGCGACACAGTGAAAAAATCTGTGGCGATAATGTCCTTGCCGTGGTTCTCCAAGAAGGTGCGCCATCATTGCGACGGTTGCTTTCTCCTTCGAATCAGATATTTGGATACCGTCGTCTGCGAGACGAGAATCGGCACGGATTCTGCGTTAAAAAGCCGATTAACGGGAATAAAAGGCTTTAAAAAGCAGATCTTCCTTGCCGACGGTGAATATCACTGATATGCTTTTAAGAGCAGATTAACCGGAATAAGAGGCTTTAAAAAGCAGATGGCTAAGAAAAACACACTTACACAAGCTCCGCCCTACGCGGTCGAACAGGCCATCAAACGCCTGGGCTCGAACCTGCGTACGGCCCGCCTGCGTCGCAATCTAACCATCGAGGACGTGGCCGACAAAATCGGAACAGGACCTCGCGCGGTGTCGGATGCCGAGCAAGGCAAAATCACGACCGGTATGGTCGTCTACACGGCCTTGCTTTGGGCCTATGACCTGTTAGGCCCCATGGAAATCTTGGCCGACCCATCCACGGACGAGACCGGGCTTGCCCTTTCTACGCGCCGCGAGCGAGCCCGCGCCGAAAAGCGGGAGGAACTCGATAGTGACTTCTGAGTGCTTTGTTTACATCGCCCTGCCTGGTAAAACGGAATTCGTCACGGCAGGACGTTATGAACGCACGATCGACCGTCATGGTGTCGCAACGGGACGCTTTGTCTACGGTAAGAGCTATCTTGCCCGCGACAACGCGGTACCGGTCGATCCGATTGAGCTTAAGCTGGGTACAAAGACCTACGATACAACACTTCTCAAGGGGATTTTCGGGGCACTTCGAGACGCCAGCCCCGACCATTGGGGCCGGCGCGTCATAGAACGGCACTTCGGCTCGCCAGGACCTGATGAGCTGGATTACCTGCTTCATTCGCCGGACGATCGCGCTGGCGCGCTTGGCTTCGGCCTAAATAGAGAGCCACCTGCTCCGAGGAGAAAGTTCAATCGCACGCTCGACCTCGAAAAATTGCAGCAGTTCGCCGATGCGATTATCAAGGATGAAAAACTGCCGCAATCCGCCGATGCGGAACAAGCGCAGGAAATCATGCTTGAGGGCACGTCTATGGGCGGCGCACGACCCAAAGCGGTTGTAGAGGATGGCGGCGCTCTCTGGATCGCAAAATTCAATCGTCCTGACGACAAGTGGAATCACGCCAAGGTTGAGCGCGCCATGCTCGAACTCGCACACGCGTGCGGCATCCAGAGAACGGAGAGCAAACCAACAAGGATCGGCGAACGTGACGCCCTGCTCGTTAAGCGCTTCGACCGGGAAGCAACGAATTCCGGTTATCGTCGCGCAAGAATGTTAAGTGCTCTCACTTTGCTGCGCTCCGAGGATACGCACCAAGACCGCAGCAAGTGGTCCTACGTGCTTCTCGCCGAAGAGCTGCGGAGAGTATCGTCTGAACCAAAGATCGACGCGCCGGAGCTCTTCAAGAGGATGTGCTTCAATGCCCTGATCACGAACAATGACGACCACCCTCGCAACCACGCGGTAATCGCCATGGATACTGACTGGCGCCTCTCGCCTGCCTATGACCTCGTCCCGGCCATGCCGATCAGTATTGAGCGCCGCGACTTGGCCCTGGAGTGTGGCGACATGGGCCGCTACGCCCACGTGGACAATTTGCTGTCGCAATCCGCCCGATTTTTGCTGAAGGAGGATGAGGCAAGAGCCATCATCGACGACATGGAACAGACGGTGAAGAACCGGTGGTATGAAATCTGTCGCCGCGAGGGCGTAAACGAGAAGGATTGCGAGACGATCAGCCCAGCATTCGCGTACGAGGGGTTTCGACTGGACCTGGCCGCCGCGTCGTAGTCAGTTTCTGCCAGTAATAAACTGCCACACCTTGGTTTCTGGCAATCAAAAGCGTCGGAAGCCGAACTACCACCGTGCGTGCCACCAGGGTCACGGAACGGTCGAAAACCGGATTTAGCAAGCCTCGATTGAGGGTCAGGAGCGGACGCTCGCACTACCGCTTTGTCGCCAATACCAGCCGCTCGCGCGGCCGGTTTCGGGGTATGATGGAGTTCCGCAAATGACCCCAAGCGGACATATGTTGAATTAGGATCAACATGAAACTCAGAATAAAACTCAGGTTTCCTGCATTACTCGTGTTGGCTTTGGCTGCTTCCAGCTGCTCGTTTTACGATGTGGCGACCCAGACAGCGGACGCAATTCTTGGTACTGGGTCGTTTTCGAATAATAATGCCTACACTCTAGAATGGCCCCTCCGCCGTGTAGAGGTCGGTGTATGGAACCCGGAAACAAGTCAGTGCATTAGGGACGAGAAGAAGTTGCGACCGATATTGCAGCAATTGGACGCGGAAGTAGCTAAAGCATTACGGGAGGGCAAAGACTTTGTAGTGCTTCCAACCGGGGAGGAATACCCAATTAACAAACGGTCGCTAAGCGAACAGCCACTGCCGAGCCCAACCTATACGTGCCTTAAGCGTACTCCACCGCCAGACCGAAATTGGCATCTTAGGGAGGATCCGCAGTTCCGCCTGGGCGACAAGTAAGTCAAAAAGGGACATTCAGATCGGGCAAACTGAATGAGCCTATTCCCCGATGGCTGCATGTCTCATCCAGATGGACTGTAGATCATCGTCTGACTTGTCATCCCCACCATCAAGAATCTCGTATGACAACTTTCCTACGTTCTCCCGCGTAAGACAGAATGAGCCCGAGCTTTCAGTCTCTAGCCGAACCAGCCCATCCTGTCCTTCCTGTTTATTCATCCGACCGTAACCGACTTGGCCAGATTTCATTGATGATCAACGTGACCCGTCGTGACCGTGGCATCAGTCAGGCCGCTGCACGCTGGTATTCATGATGAAGCCCTCCACAGCGGTCTTTTGACCCGATCACGCGCTCTGCGTACGGGTTCTGCCACGGTGACCGCGGCGCGGTGATGATCTCGCGCAGTCCCGCTGACGCCGCTTGGCGCTTGAAGACGGCACCGAATATTGCATCGCGGTCATGGAGAAGATACGTCGGCACATCGTCGGTACCAATTGCCTCGAGTAGCTGCCGTGCGGTCCAGACAGCAGTCGGGTGCTCGGTGGCGTTGGTATGCAGTATCTTGCGGCGATCATGACTGAGGACCACCAATACAAACAGCCCGCGAAATGTTGCTGTTGGCTCGGTCAAGATATCGACCGCAATGATGTCCCTGGCATGGTTCTCCAAGAATGAGCGCCAGGTCTGGGATGGCGGCCGGGAACACGCATGCGTCATAACAGCCAATTGCTGTCGCAACAACAGGCTCTCGAATGCCAGGTCGCGGCGAGTCCGGAAGGACGATTTCAAGAAATGACGGAAGATGGATAGCCATTTGGTCATCCAACGACACTAAGCAG